>JAKANW010000122.1 GCA_021823555.1 Chloroflexota bacterium | reverse complement strand
TGCGGAACGATCACCTTGTCGTAACTGTAGATCAACAGCGTACCCAGAATGACGCCCGTCACACTTCCCGCGCCGCCCAGGATCACCATGGACAACATCATCGCTGAAACGCTGAAAGCCGCCAGGCTGGGATCAATGTAACCAAAGGTACTGGCATACAAAGCCCCCGCCAGCCCCGCGAGTCCCGATGAAAACATAAAAGCCAGCAGACGATAACGCGAGGCATGTACGCCAGAGGAAAGGGCGGCGGTCTCATCTTCGGATGAGGCCAGCCAGGCGCGGCCGGTGCGCGAGGCCATCAACCGTCCGCTGGCAAAAGCGGCGAGGATGACAAACCCAAAGACCAGATAATACTTTGCGGACGACGCGGCCAGCACAAATCCAAGCAGATGCGGGGGCGGCACAGGCGAGAGTCCGCCGTTGCCCCCGGTCAGGTCGCCGCCGTTCACGATCACTTGCTGGGTCATCAATCCCAGCGCCAGGGTCGCGACCGCCAGGTAATCGCCTCGCAGGCGCGACGCAAACCCACCCTTGAGCGCGCCAAAGGCCGCTGACAGTCCCGCGCTGATGAGCAGGACAACCGAGAAATCGAGAGGACCAGGCCGGTCAGTCAGAAGAGCCGCAGTATACGCGCCAATCGCAAAACTCATGGCATAGCCGAGGTCGAGCACGCCCGCCAGGCCAAGCAAAATGTTCAGGCCCAGGGTGAGCAGGATGAAGATTCCAAGGCCGCGCAGGAGCACCTCACCTCCGAGGTTGAATCCGGTTGTGACCAGCGGCAGGATCGTCAATGCGATGAGCAGACCCATAAGCCAGCGCTTCGCGCGCGTAGCCTTCGACGAACCGCTCAGGACGCCGCCTTGAGTTGGCGCCGTTAAAACGACCGAATCGCGCATGCCGCCTTCGAGCATGCCTTCGTCGCGTCCGATCAAGCCGCCCCGCCTCCAGACCAGCACAGCAGTGAGCAAGCCTAGCAACAGGACGGGAGTCCATTGAGCGCGTAGAAAATAATCGCTGAATGAACCGACCACACTCAGCAGTATTCCGCTGAACAACGCGCCCAGCGGATTGCCAATGCCTCCCATCAGCGCCGCCGCAAAAGCAAAGAGACCGCTTTCCGCGCCATCCGAACCGAACGGGCGCGCGTAATACAATGCGAAAATGAAGGCCGCCGCGCCTGCCAGAGCGCCGCCCAACGCAAAGGCGCGGCGGATGGCGCCATCCCGATTCACGCCGACCATTTCAGCCAGTTCTTCATTCTGGGCAATGGCGCGGATGGACCGTCCCAGTTTTGTGCGCGCCAAAATGTAAGTCGTGACCACGACGAAGAGAACCGCGGCGGCCAGGACAAACACGTCGCTGAACTGCAAAACGACTTTACCCGAAAGCAAATTGCCGTGCGAAAGAAAATTCGGAATGCCGTCGGTGGGGACTTCAGGCAGGCCAGGCACACTGCGGTGCTCACCGCGAATGAACGACTTCTGGTACGTGCGCCAGACGAGCGCGCCCTGATAAAGGATAAAAGAAATGCCAAGCGAGGCGATCAGCGGCGCAAGTTTTGATCGCCCGCGAAAGGGTCGAAAGGCCAGTTGCTCCACGCCAACGCTCAACAACGCGCCGACGGCAATCGAGCCGACCAGGACGCCAGCCAGGATCAAAATGCGGTTCGAAGCAGGCCAATCGAGATTCAAGCCAATGATGTTGATCGTCGAGGTGACGAAAGCGGTTGTCAGCGCAAACACATCGCCATGAGCAAGATTGAGGATCCGCACCGTGCTGTAAATGACCGTCACACCGATGGCGTTGAGCGCCAGGATCGAGCCGTTGACCAGCCCAAAAATAAGCAGTTGAAAGACCAGATCGCGGCAGTTGACGTTTTTTCCGCACCATGTTGAAGTCACAGGCGCGGCAACGGGAGCAACAACTTCAACCGGTTGTTTGGTTGCCGTCCACGCGGCTTGCAGGGAAGCGTTGCAGGCGCTTCTTCCCTGCCACACGATGGAGATATGTCCAGAAGCCGAGGAATCGGAAACGAAATTCCCATCGGTAATCAGGTCGGGGCCGAAGGTTTGGGAGAATGAATTATTGGAGATGCGCGGCTGGGATGCAGGTGGGATAACGTTATGGTCAATCCCAGTGCAATCTATGTTGATGTCCCCTCTTGGATAGATGTAAATAAACGAAGAAATCGCCCCGTTCCGCACCGTGAACTTGACGATGATCACGCGTCCATCCTGCGCGGCGCCTTGTCCCTGCCAAATCCCATCGTAGGGACTGAGAGACGTTGAGACCGCCGTGGGAGCAGGCGTTGGTGGTTGTGTTGTTGACGAACAGGCCGCTAAAAGCGCCGCAAAAAAAACAACCGGTAAGAGTATCCTTCGGCGAGGCATGTGGCCGAGTATAGCATAGGCAAAGCTTGGGAGGAAAGGAACACAAAGAAGTACTCGAGGCGTCCGGCTGTTTACTCAATTGAAGCCAGGGCATTCGATTTTTTAAGCGAACCGCATCTTTTATCTTTGAACATGCGTGCTATAATCGCGTCCAGTTGGTTGGTTTCATGGTTTGGTAGTTTCCCGGTTGAACTACCAACTATTGAACTACCCAACTACCCAACTGCCATGTCCTTCGCCCACCTTCACGTTCACACCGAATATTCCCTGCTGGACGGCTTCTCGAATATCAAGAAGCTGGTCCAACGCGTCAAGGAGATGGACATGCCCGCGGTCGCCATTACCGACCACGGGACGATGTTCGGCGTGATTGACTTTTACAACGCCGCCACCCAGGCGGGCGTCAAACCGATCATTGGGCTGGAAACTTACATGGCAGCGCGCGGCATGAAAGACCGCGATTCCAAGCTGGACCGTTCCTCGTATCACCTGCTCCTGCTGGCCGAGAATGAAACCGGCTACAAAAACCTGTTAAAGATCGCCTCCGCCGCCCAACTCGAGGGCTTTTACTATTACCCGCGCATTGACCACGATTTCCTGGCTGCGCACTCGCAGGGGCTGATCTGTACCTCGGGCTGCATGTCGGCAGAGATCCCGCGCGCCCTGCTGGACGAGAATCCGCAGGAGGCCGTGCGGCGCATGAATTGGTATTACGATGTCTTCGGCCCCGACCGGTTCTTCGTCGAATTGCAGCAGCACAACATCAAAGAGATCACCGACCTGAACCGCAAGCTGGTCGAGATGGGAGCGCGTTACTCGGCGCGCTACGTGGCCACCAACGATGTCCACTACATCAACCAGGATGACGCCCGGTTACAGGACATCCTGCTGGCCATCCAGACTAACTCCCTGCTGACCGACCCTGACCGCATGCGCATGACGGATAATTCCTATTACCTGCGTACGCCGCAGGAAATGTCGGTCCTGTTCTCCGAAGTGCCTGAAGCCCTGAGCAATACCCTGCTCATCGCCGAGCGCTGCGATGTGGACCTGTCGTTCAAGGGCTACCATCTGCCTGAGTTCCCCGTCCCAGAGGGATTCACGGCTGAGAGTTATCTGCGCCACCTGTGCGAACAGGGAGTGAAGAAACGCTACCAGAATCGCTCGACCAGCCCCGAGGTGAGCGCGAGACTCGACTACGAGTTGGGCATCATCCACAAAATGGGCTTCGACGCCTACTTCCTGATCGTGTGGGACCTGTGCCAGTACGCCAGCCAGAACGGGATCTGGTTCAACGCGCGCGGCTCGGCCGCCGGTTCCATCGTCGCCTACTCCCTCGACATCACGATGGTGGACCCGCTCGAGCACGATCTCATCTTTGAGCGTTTCCTAAATCCGGGCCGCATCTCGATGCCGGATATTGACCTGGACTTCCGCGACGACCGCCGCGCGGAAATGCTCGAATACTGCGCCCGCAGATACGGCGAGGACAAAGTCGCACAGATCATCACCTTTGGCACAATGGGCACCAAAGCCGCCCTGCGTGACGTGGCGCGCGTGATGGACATCCCGCTGCCCGAAGTGGACCGCGTGGCCAAGCTCGTGCCGTTCGTTTCGGGACGCACCACCACCATGGAAGATGCGCTGGCTGTGCCGGAGTTCAAGCAGATCTACGACTCGACCCCGTACATTCATGAGTTGATTGACACCGCCGCAAAAATGGAAGGCACGGTGCGCAACGCCGGCACACACGCCGCGGGTGTGGTGATCGCCGATAGGCCGCTGGTCGAATACCTGCCGCTGCACAAGCCCACCTCCAATTCGGAAGAGACACCCATCAAGACAGTCACACAATTCGAGATGGGCATCCTTGATTCGCTGGGCATGTTGAAGGTGGATTTCCTCGGCCTGGCCACGCTCTCGGTCATGGCGCGCGCCTGTGCTTTGATCGAAAAGCGGCACGGCACCCAATACGACCTCAACAATATTCCGCTCGACGACCCGAAAGCCTTTGAGCTGATGGGCGCGGGCCAAACCCTGGGCGTCTTCCAATTAGAAGGCGGCGGGATGACGCGCTACCTGGTGCAGATGAAACCGCAGACACTGGACAACGTCATCGCCATGGTGGCGCTCTATCGTCCCGGGCCGATGTCGTCCATCCCCGATTACATCGCCCGCATGCACGGCGAAGCCGAAGTGGAATACCGCCACGAGGCGCTCAAGCCGATCTTCCAGGATACCTACGGCATTCCGGTCTACCAGGAACAACTGATGAACGCCGCCGTGCAGCTGGCGGGCTACACCCAGTCCGAAGCGGACGACCTGCGCAAGGCCATCGCCAAGAAGATCGCCGAAAAGTTGCAGAAGCACCGCGAGAAGTTTGCCAAAGGCGCGGCCAAGAAGGGAATCCAGGAAGAGACCGCCAATCAGATCTTCTCGGATTGGGAAGAGTTCGCGCGTTACGGGTTCAACAAATGTTTGCCCGGCGACGTGGAAGTGTTGGATGCCTCCACAGGCCGCCTCATCAAAATTGAAGACCTGTATCGCGGCCAGGCCGTCATTCATGAGACTGTCGCTTGCGACATTCCGACTTTGAAATTACGTCACAGGCAGGTAACGCGCGTCATGGATAACGGAGTCAAGCCCGTCTTCCGCCTGACCACTGCGTTGGGGCGTAGTATCGAGGCCACCGGAAATCATCCTTTCTATACTTACTCCGGCTGGATGCAATTGGATGAATTGGAGCCGGATGATTTTATTGCCGTTCCGCGTCGTATCCCTGTGGATGGCCCACTGGAATGGCCCGATTATCAGGTTATCGCTCTTGGACATTTGCTGGCCGAGGGGAATCTCTGCCATCCGCACTCGGTCTATTTTTACAGTCAGTCTCGCGACCAGGTAGATGACTTTATTGCTGCGGCGGACGCGTTTGATAACGTGCAATGCAGCCTTGCCATGCACAAGGGGACATTTTCCGTTTACGCTGCCCGTGCGGATCGCAGTCGCGAACCGGGCATCTTTGTCTGGGCCAGGGACATCGGCATTCTGGGAAAAAATGCCCGCAATAAAGAAATCCCCGCCGCGGTGTTCGAGCTAAATAACCGCCAGGTTGGTTTGTTGCTCAGCCGCATGTGGGAGGGGGACGGTCACATTGATGAGCGCGGGCGAAGTCTGTTCTACGCGACATCTTCCAAGCGTATGGCCGGGCAAATCCAGCACCTTCTTTTGCGATTGGGAATTATCAGCCGTATTCGCACGGTGGAATTCCCTTACAAGGAAGGCCGCATAGGTTACCAGGTCTTCGTTACGGGACGCGAGAACTTCATCGCCTTTAACGCCGCCATCGGTTGTCGTTTCGCCAGTTCCAATCGCCGCGCCCTGTTGGATCAATTATGTAACCAGGTCACCACCGCTGCGCTTGGTACGAAAGATGTCGTGCCTGCGGCTGTAAAAGAGTACGTGCGTGTCGCGAAAGAGGCATCGGGACTCACGTGGGATGAAATTACCAGACAAACGGGCATTGCACCGCGCGAGTTTTATCCCACCAACTCGGCGGGCAAGATCGGGTTTGGCCGCGTTACCCTGCAAAGGATCGGCGCATTTTTTGATGATCCGAACATCAAACGTTATGCAGAGAGCGACTTGTATTGGGATCGTATCGTCAGCATTGAGTACATTGGCGAAAAGCAAACCTATGATCTGGAAATTGCAGATAGTCATAACTTCATCGCCAACGATATTCTCGTTCATAATAGTCATGCCGCCGACTACGGTGTGATCGCCGTACAGACTGCCTTCCTCAAGTCGCATTACGCCGCCGAATACATGAGCGCGCTCATGTCGGTCACGCGCAACGAAACCGAGAAGGTGGCGCTTTACATTGCCGACGCGCGTTCGATGGGCGTGCCCGTTCTGCCGCCGGATGTGAATAGTTCGGAATGGGACTTTACCATTGAAGACAAGGATGGCAAACCTGCCATCCGCTTTGGTTTTGGCGCCGTCAAAAACGTCGGCGAGAATGCCGTGGCTCCCATCATTGAAGCCCGCAAGGAAACAGCCTTCAAAGACTTGAACGACTTTGCCCGCCGTGTAGACCTGCGTACGGTGGGCAAGCGCGCCCTCGAATGTCTCATCAAAGTCGGAGCGATGGATTCCTTCGGCGAGCGCGGCGCGTTGCTCGACTCGCTCGACCGCATCGTCGCGGTTAGCTCCAGCCACTTCCGCGCCGCCGACGCCGGGCAGATGTCCCTCTTCGGCGAAGCCACCGGCGTGACCGATGAGATCCATCTCATCAAAACATCCAACATCGAACATCGCGAAATGCTCAATTGGGAACGCGAATTGATCGGCCTGTACATCTCCGACCATCCGCTCACGCCCTACCAGCCTACGCTGGCGCAGCTCGTCTCGTATTTCTCCGGCCAACTGCCCGAGGCCCAGCATGAGGAAAAAGTCCGCGTGGCTGGCCTCATCACCAGTGTGCGCCCGTACATGACCAAGGCCGGCAAACCAATGGGCTTTGTCACGCTCGAAGACATTCAGGGCAACATCGAACTGGTGCTCTTCCCCAAGACCTGGACCCAGTACCAACCCGTGCTCGAAGTGGGCAAGATCGTGCTGGTGGAGGGCAAAGTGGACGCCCAGTCCGCGCCGCCCAAGATCCTGGTGGACGCCATCAAGACCGAGATCAAGATGCTCGT
The DNA here is from genome assembly GCA_021823555.1 of Chloroflexota bacterium. The sequence goes on along the minus strand of JAKANW010000122.1, from coordinate 617 downwards.
CCCGGCGGAGGAAGCGGCGAAGCCCGCGACTTTACGGCCGCGCACGGAGGCAGAATCTCCGCGACGACCCAACGCCTCTCCCGCGACGCCCAAGCCTGCTTCCTTCAGGCAAGCCCCGCCGCCCCCACAGCAGACTCGCGTCCCTGCCCGCCAGGTGGCCGAACCGGCGCCTGCCTACGCTGCCGAACCCGAGTGGAGCGACGAAGGTACGCCGCCTCCGCCCGACAACTTCCCGCCAGATTGGGAAACTCAGTGGCAGCCATCCTTTGAGAACGCGCAGATCGCCGCGCGCCCGGAGACTGTAGGGCGAGATTCTATCTCGCCCAATGATGAGATCGCAGCAAAACCAGTAAGGCAGAATGGCATTCCGCCCCACGATGAGGCCACACCAGAGTCAGATGAGACGACATCGTCCCTGCAGGGGGAACCAGTGACCGGGTCCGGATTTGAAGCGGAATTATCAGTTGCCACTGAAGTCACGCCGCAGCCTGCCGAGCCGCGTATCCCGCCATCGTTGTACGTGCCCGTCGCGCAGAGAAATGATGGCGTCCGCGCGCCGCGACAGAACACGCTGCTGCTGCGCCCGACCGGCGACAAGGAGCGCGACCGACGCCGGA
>JAKANW010000121.1 GCA_021823555.1 Chloroflexota bacterium | reverse complement strand
TTTCCACTTTCCACTTTTGCGTCAAGTCAATCAGTTCACGTGCTGCAAGTACAAACAACCCCGCGATGAACACACTCTCCGCCACTTTGCCTTCCTTGTTCGTGGTGGTCTGAAAGGACTGTCCCGGCGAATCCGAGAAGCAATTCAAATTCAGGCAGTCGTTCCAGTCCGCGCGGCCGATGAGTGGTAGACCATGTGGGCCGAGATGATCCAGCGCGTATTGAATGGAACGTTGTAGGTGCTCATAAAGAGGAGTTTCGGAGCCAGGCTGGTTATCATAAGGTACAGGCTCATCGAGGATGCTCCAGTCCCCCGTTTCCTTCACGTAGGCGGTCACAGACAGCGCCAGCCAGAGTGGGTCATCGTTGAAGCCCGAGCCGACATCGTTGTTGCCGCGCTTGGTCAACGGCTGGTACTGGTGATATGCGCCGCCCGTTGGCAGTTGCGTGGCAGCCAAATCCAGAATCCGCTCGCGGGCGCGCTCGGGGACGAGATGGACGAAACCGAGCAAATCCTGGTTCGAGTCGCGGAAGCCCATGCCGCGCCCGATGCCGCTCTCGAAGTACGAAGCCGAGCGGCTCATGTTGAACGTGACCATGGTCTGGCAGGCATTCCAGATATTGACCATGCGGTTCGTGTGCACGTCGGGCGTGGTCACTGTAAACTTGCCCAGCAAGTTGTCCCAATGTTTACGCAATCCAACAAACGCATTCTCGGCCTCTTCCGCATTCAGATACCGGGCGATGATCGGCAGGACGGTCTGCCGGTTGACGTTCTGCGAGTCGGGCGGGTCGAACTTGGCATTCTTGGGATTTTCGTGATAGCCCAGCAGGAAGATGATCTTCTTCTGCTCGCCTGATTTCAATTGGATTTTGACGTGGTGTGCGCCGGTAGGCTGCCAGCCGTGCGCCTCCGAATCTGACGTTTGGCCTGTTTCCACCGCCCAAGGCGAATCCCAGCCCCGATAGGGTCCCAGGAAAGCCTCGCGATCTGTGTCGTAACCAGTCAGCCTTTCAGAGCAGGCAAAGTAGGCGAAGTGGTCGCGGCGTTCGCGATACTCGCTCTTATGGATGATGACCCCACATCCAAGAGGAAGCCCTCTCCCCGCACTTTGACTTCGCTCAGCGCGAGGGGAGAGGGGGGGAGGAGAAGAGTCGAGGCCTGCCCATACCTCGACCTGCCCAATAGAGTAATTGCGCTGGAAGTTGGCGGCGTCATCCAGTGCGTCCCACAAGCAGAATTCAACTGCCGAGAAAACGGACAAATCCGCCGTCTCGGCGCGGTGATTGGTGAGAGTCAGTTCCCAGATTTCGAGGCTTTCGCCAATGGGCACGAAGTAGCGGGTCCGGGATTCGATGTCCGCCAGTTGCGATTTGATGATGGTGTAGCCCATCCCGTGGCGGCATTCGTAGGAGTCCAACGGGCGGCGGGTCGGCATCCATGACGGCGACCAGAACAAGGGGCCGGAAAGATGCGGCTTGTCGTCCCGCAGGTAGATATAGCGTCCGCCCATATCCAATGGGGCGTTGTTGTGGCGATAACGGGTCAGGCGTCGCAGGCGAGCATCTTTATAAAAAGAGTATCCGCCGGCGGTGTTGGAGATAATTCCAACGTAGGCTTCACCGCCGAGGTAGTTGATCCAGGGCAGGGGAGTGTCCGGTTGTTCAATCACATATTCACGATGTTCGTCGTCAAAATGGCCGTATTTCATGATACCTCGCTGGATAAAAAATTCAGGTGTCAGGACGCGTTGAATAATATTGAGCATTGGTCCATTTGTCTCAATTTGAAATCGCTCCAATCTTTCCTGCTTGTATTGCCTGGATCCCGCCCGCAGCCAATTACCCGACAATGTGTCAGGTTCTTAGAAAGAATTTTTTCTGATGAAATCAATCAGTTCATCGAACCTGGTATAGGCCAGGCAGGTGACTGTATCTGCCCCGCCGTAATAGATCGCGATCCGACCAGTTGGCGGGTCTATCAGGGCGGCGCATGGGAAGGCGACGTTGGGGACATCGCCGACGCATTCGTAATGTTCCCTGGGGTTTAGCAGATAGGGCTGAGTCCGGTAAATAATTTTCCAGGGTTTTTCAAGCTCCAGGAGAGCAGCACCAAAACTGTATACAAATCCGTTGCAGGAGGTCAAGACGCCATGATAAAACAGCAGCCAGCCTTCGGATGTTTCAATGGGGGTCGGCCCGGCGCCGACCTTTGTGGCCTGCCATCCGCCAACCGGAGACATAACATGCCGGTGATGCCCCCAATGAATCATATCGGGGCTTTCGCTGTAGAAGATGTCTCCAAACGGAGTATGCCCGGTATCGCTGGGACGGCTGAACATGGCATATTTCCCATTGATTTTCCGGGGGAAGAGGACGCCATTTCGGTTGTATGGCAAGAAGGCATTCTCCATTTGGTAAAAAGTTTTGAAATCGTGGGTATACCCAACTCCAATCGTTGGGCCGTGATAGCCGTTGCACCAAGTAACGTAATACCGGTCCTCGAGCCAGCATACGCGTGGGTCATAACCGTAAACGAAGTTGCCAATTTCTTTATCTTCGGTCTTGAATTGAATGCGTTGAGGCTCTATGTCCCAGGCGACGCCATCCTTACTCACTCCCGAATGGATTTGCATGTCCCTGGCGGTATTATCGCAACGAAATACCCCCGCAAAGCCGCCTTCAAACGGCACGACAGCGCTATTGAAGATGCTGTTTGTTTCCGGCACCGCTGCGCGCGTGATGATCGGGTTTTTTTTAGAGCGCCAGACGACTTCATTGGATTTGGGAGAGCGTTCCTCCCAGGGAATATTTGATAATGTTGGGCCGATCAGTTTTATATTTGTCATAAGTTCTTTTCCGTAATGCGATAACAAGCAACAAAATGGTCTGGCTCAACTTCCACCAATTTCGGCTTGTCCCGGGTGCAGCCCTTGTCCGCGCTGGGGCATCGTTCGTAATAAATACAACCAGTAATGGTTCCCGTCGGATTCACGGTTTGCTCCACGGCCGTGTCCGCTTTTTCCCATTTTTGGTCGAGGCGAGGAACGGAGGCCATCAGCATCCTTGTATAAGGGTGCATCGGATTCGTAAATATTTTTTCAGTCACTCCCATCTCCGCGATGCAGCCTCGATACAAAATAACGGCTCTTTCGCTGATATAGTTTGCCAGGGAAAGGTCGTGTGTGATGAAAAGGATCGAAAGGCCACGAGTCTTCAAGTCCGCCAGCAGGTTGAGAACGTCAATGCGCGTGGATGCGTCCAACATGCTGATGATTTCATCGGCTACCAGGAGCTTGATATCCAACAAAAGAGCGCGCGCGATGAGAAATCGTTGGAGTTGTCCGCCGCTAAGCTGGTGCGGAAACTTATTCAGCACATGTTCGGGGTTGAGACCAACCGCTTTCAACGCATCACATATCTTATCGTTCCACTCTTGATTCCCAACCTGCGGATAAAACTCATCGTGGATCATACTGAATATTCGGTCGGCCTTGAAGATTGGATTATAAGAGCTAAAAGGGTCCTGGAAGACTCCCTGCACTCTGCGGTAATACTCTTTCAGGGCAGTTCCGCGCAGCTCGGAAACATCCGTCTCATCCAGAAAGATTTCACCTTTGGTGCGCGGGATGAGGTGGAGGATCATCTTCCCGATCGTGCTTTTGCCGCTGCCGCTTTCGCCGATCAACGAAGCCACCTCGCCATCTTTTATGTCAAAGGTGACATCATTGACGGCGTGGAGTTCCTTTTCACCGAACGTCCCGATCTTGTAGACTTTCGATACGGCGCTAAGCTTGAGCATTCTTTTCGGTCTCCTTCCAGCACGCAACGAAATGGCCCGGACTGACTTCCCTGAAGGGCGGCACCTGGCTGCATTTCTCAAATGCCAGCGGACAACGTTCCCTGAAGCGGCAGCCGGCGGGTGGATCAAGCAGCAATGGGGGTTTTCCGGGAATACCGGATAATTTCCTTTCGGTATAGCGCACGCCGACCCCCGGCAACGACGAGATCAGCATCCTGGTGTAAGGATGCCTTGGTGAATGGATGATGGCGTCTGTAGAAGCCTTCTCTGCCAATTGACCGGCGTACATGATCATGATGCTGTCTGCAATTTGATACAAAATGGAGATGTCGTGAGTGATCACAATCTCGCTGTTGCAGCATTTCTGGGTGCGAAATTCAACCAGCATTTCTGCAACAGCTTTCTGGCTGGCTACATCGAGCGCCGAGGTAATCTCATCTGCAATGAGCAAAGACGGATTCAGCAGCGTAGACAGAACCATGACCATTCTCTGCTTCATGCCACCTGAGAGTTCAATGGGGTACATGTTTAATATTTCATGAGGTAGTTTGACCAAATCCAGCCGCTGGTTTAATTCGTCTTTGATCGTGTTGAAACTGACTTTCTTCGATTCAAGAAGTTCGGCGGTCATCTTCCCGATCTTGCGTGTCGGATTCATGGCGTTCATGGCGTACTGCGGGATGACCGAGATTTCTTTGAACCTGATATCATTCATTGCGTCCATATCCGCGATGGGCAATTCGCACCCGTTTAGCTTAACGTGACCACTAATAAATTTCATTGGAGGATTCAAGTAAATCAAGCTGTGCCCGAGCGTGGTCTTGCCACAGCCCGATTCGCCCGCCAGCCCCATGATCTCGCCGTCGGCAATCTGGAAGGACGCGTTCTCCAGGGCTTGAACATTACCCCTGAGCGTCTGGTAGTAGACCGTGAGATTTTCAACTTGTAGACTCATGTTTTACATCTCTCTGAGTCGGGGATTGAAGACTTCATCCAGGCCCACATTGGTGATGTACAGCGCGCCCACAATGATCGTGATGGCGAGTCCCGGCGGGATAAACCACCACCACATACCCAGCAGCAGTGCGCCGTAGATGACAGCATTGTTCATCATCAGGCCTAACGAAACGCTGTTGGTCGGGCCTAGGCCGATGAAATCCAGGGTGGCCGCGGTCAGGATTGCGCCGCCAAACTGGAGGATGAAGACCAACAGCAGGTAGGACATCATATTGGGCGCGATTTCTGTGACGATGATCTTGAGTGGTTTCACCCCGCTCAACCGCGCCAGATCCACGAAATCGCGGGTGCGCAGGGAAAAAGTCTGCGCGCGGATGGCGCGCGCCACCCATGGCCAGGCAAAACATCCGATGAAAACACTTTCGAACAGGAAGCCTCTTACTTCAAGATACGCGGCAATGATGATGAGCACGACCAGCGAGGGGACGACCAAAATGATATTGGTGAACATATTAAGGATTTCATCGAGCCAGCCGCCGCGGTAGCCAGCGACAAATCCGATCAAAACGCCGATCAAGGTGCCCAGTCCGCCGCCCAGGATGCCCACGATAAAGGTCGCGCCCAATCCGTGGACAAATTGTGTAAAGACATCCTCCCCAAAGCTGGTCGTTCCAAACCAGAATTCCGACGAAGGCTTCTGAGGGCCGGGCGCCACGAAGTCCCGAGGCTTGTAAGTGGTAAGATGCGGGCCAACAATTGCCAGGATCACAAAAGCCAGGACAACGATGACTCCGATACGGAGTTTGGTATTCCGCATGGCAAAGTAGAGCATTTCATTTTTCTTCTTAGGTTCTGCCATGTTGTTTTACGCCTCTCCTGTCATGCCGGCGCGCGTACGCGGATCCACCAGTACGTACGTAACATCAATTATGAAATTGGCGAGCAAAACGCCTATGATAATGAAGAGAAAACAGCCTTGGAGCAGGAAGAAGTCGTGATTTTGAATTGCCTGAAGGATCAGGTAGCCAATGCCCGGATAGGAGAAAACGATTTCGGTGACCAACTGTCCCGCGACGATAACGCCCAACTGGAGCGCGAGGCCGGTGATCTGGGGGAGCACCGCGTTCCTGAACGCATACTTGCGAATCAATTTTTTGGGTGCTCCAAGCGCCTCGAGATAGTGTGAATAATCCGCCTCCAGTTCGTAGATGATCATGTTGCGCATCCCGATGGCCCAACCTCCGAACATGACTAGAAACAGGGACGCAAAGGGCAGGAACCAATGCTGTAATAGACTCCCGATAAACTTCCATGAGAGACTGGGCATCAGTCCGTAACTATATGCGCCTGAAAAAGGAAAAATGTGGACGACAATTCCAAGCGCCCAAGCCAGCAAGATTCCAAGCCACATATAAGGAGTTGCAGTGAGAACATATCCGAGGGGGGATATGGTGTTATCAAGCCATTTCGAGCGCGCGGCAAAAGCGCCAAAATTATTTCCGGCGAACCAACTGATCAGGATGGCCGGAAGGAGAAGGATAAGGTCATAGGGAACGGCATCCATGATGATTCGGATCACGGGCCTCGGGAAGAGCCACAGGCTAACTCCAAAGTCTCCATGGAGCAACGCAATCCAAAAATTAATATATTGTTGCCAAATAGACACATCCAGGCCAAAAGCCTGCATGTAATAAGAATAGAGGAGCTTGGCAGATTCGGCCTTCAAGCCCGCCCTGGCGATCATGACTTGGATCGGGTTGCCGGGCATGAAGCGGGGAATGAGCCAATCCACGGTCACTGCCAGAAAGAGCGTGAGGATGTAGACGAGCAGCTTTCTTCCGAAATATCGTTTCACCGTCTCTCCTTTGCTTGAAGAGGTATGAGAGACACCGTCCCTCCCAAATACAGGCAGGAGGGACGGTGAACGAGCAGGCTACTGCTTGGCGGCTGGTTTCAATTCAGTCAGCATGAGAATGCTGGTCATGTTCCAGTATCCATTCCAGGTTACGGGAAAGTAATGACTCTGGTTGTCGCCGGAGCCAGGCCAGTTGGTCCAATTGACGCTGCTGAACTGCGCCCATGCGCCGTTGTACCACAACGGAATGATGGGCAGGTCGGTAAGCTGGATCGTCTGGAGTTGCGAGCAGATGGCCTGCATACCCTTCAGGTCATCGGGCGAGGTCTTATCCAACTGTGTGACCAGATCGAACGCCTTTTGGTTGTTGTAGCGGCCATAGTTACCGCCCTGTGTGCTGGGGATATCTGCCAGTTGGTCGTAGAAGATGAAGTGATAGTATGACCAAGGCGTATTGCTGATCTGGGCCTGGTTGTCAATCGCCAGATCAAACTTGCCGTTCAAGCGCGCATCCAGATATCCGTTAAAGTCCGGGTAATCAGGCTGCAGGTTGATGCCCACATCCTGGGCATTCTTCGAGATGATCTGGATGGCTGCCATCCAGTCTGACCAGCCGTTTGGCACGATGATTTTCAAGGCGATTGGTGTGCCGTCTGGCATTGTGACAAAGCCATCGCTGCCGGCTTTGTATCCGGCGTCGGCGAGAATTTGCTTCGCCTTGGCAGGATCATACGTGATACCCAATTGCTTGACTACATTTTGATCAACGTACTTATCCCACACAGGGAGCAGGCCGGTGGGGTTCGCGGCCTCCACCATGTTACCGTAGTCGCGTGAGACAATATCGTTCACGTTGATGGCATAAGCCAGGGCCTGTCGGAACTTCACATCGTCCAGCGGTTTCTTCTGGAGGTTGATATCCAGCCAGGCCGTGTTGGCGGCCAGGTGATAGGGCGGGTTCGGGTAGTACGTGTGCATGGCATATCCGCCCTGGAGCAGGCTGGAAACGCCCGGCAAATAGTTGTTGTTCAAATCCTCACTACCCTGGAGCACCAAACCGAGCGAGTTTTCGTTGATGGTGTTGACGAGGTCAATGA
>JAKANW010000120.1 GCA_021823555.1 Chloroflexota bacterium | reverse complement strand
GGCTGGATGAAGAGCGCCGCGATGTTATCCAACGTCATGAAGAAGCCGATGAAGACCGGCGAGAGGTTGAATTTGTTGGCCAGGAAAAGTGGGACGAAGGCGTTATATACCGTCCAGATGACGCTGACCCCGAAGAAGCCAAATCCGAGCAGGAAGATCTTGCCGTAGTTGAATTTCATTTTCCTCTCCAGTGAAAGTTTTGTATCGCGACATTTATGGCGCGACTTGAAAGACTTGAAAGTCGCGCTATGGTTCAAGCAGTCAATTAATCCTTGAAGCCGTGTTTTGCTAGAACTTTGCGATCTTCTTCTGTCAAGTTTGCTTTTTTCAATAAATCTGGCCTCTTTTGCAATGTCCGTAACAAGGACTGTTCCCGCCGCCATTTTTCAATTTTGGCGTGATCGCCGGAGAGCAGCACCTCCGGCGCGCCCCAGCCGCGGAACTCAGGCGGGCGGGTGTAGTGCGGATATTCGAGCAGGCCGGTGGCGTGCGAGTCATCGGTCGCGCCGTCCGGGTCGCCGAGCACGCCTGGCAGGAGACGGGATACCGCGTCGATCACCAGCAGGGCCGGAAGTTCGCCGCCTGTCAAGACGTAATCGCCCATGGAAATCTCGTCTGTGACCAGGTGCTCGCGGATGCGTTCGTCAATGCCCTCATAGCGGCCACAGATGAGTACGATCTTCTCGTAGCTCGACAACTCGCGGGCCACGGTTTGGTTGAAAACGCGTCCCTGGGGAGTCAGCATGATGACGGGAACAGGCTGGGGCGCGGTGTGAAGCGCATCCCCTAATACGGTTTCAATCGCCTCGAAGACGGGTTCCGGTTTCATCACCATCCCTCCACCTCCGCCGTAGGGAGTGTCGTCAGTGGTGTGATGCCGGTCATGTGTATAGTCGCGAATGTTGTGAACACGCACGTCAATCAAGCCCCGTTCGCTGGCGCGTTTCAGGATACTGGTTTCCAGGTACGCAGGGAATACTTCGGGCAAAAGCGTGAATACCTCGAACTGCATGGCTTGATTCTAGCATAAGAAGCAGGTTAGAGATGCAAGAGCTGGCTTGACGCTCATTTATGGCGAATGGTAATATGATTGCATGTACCTTCGTGGAAGCAAATGGAGCATGAACCGCCGCCGCAAGCGGACGAATTGGTTTAATATCGTGATATTGAGCCTGCTGGTGTTGGGAGGCGCATACGTCAACCGCTACGTGGTGCCAAACGTGCAGCCGATTGGTGTGCCAACCTCTACGCCAACACGTCCGCCTGAATCTTACATCACCGAGGCGCAGCAATATTTTGATAATGGTAAATTGCTCCAGGCAATTGATGCCTACCAGCAGGCAATTGCAGCCCAACCCGATGATGCTGCCACCTATGTGGCGTTGGCGCAGGTGCAGGTATGGGCCGGTCAATATGCCGATGCACAGAAGAGCGCTGAGAATGCCCTGCTGCTCAATAATAATAACTCCATGGCTCACGCTGTGCGCGCCTGGGCGCTTGACTTTCAGGGGAACTACCTGGAAGCGGAGGCGGCCGTCAAACAAGCCATTGACCTGGATGCAAATAATGGCATCGCACATGCCTATTATGCAGAGATCCTGATCGACTCAGGCTCATTTGATAATATTCAAAAGGCCATTGACCAGGCGAACATGGCGCTGGCGCTGGCGCCCAATTCGATTGAAGCCCATCGCGCCCGCGGCTATGTGCTCGAAAATACGGCTAATTACGAAGATGCCATTAAACAATATAACCAGGCGATTCAGATCAACAGCAAGATCGCTGACCTTCACATGGCATTGGGGCGCAATTATAAGGCGCTGGGTGTCTATGACCAGGCCATTGCCGAATTCCAGCAGGCGGATGCCCTCAACCCAGCTGACCCCAATCCTCTGCTTTACATTTCGCGTACGTATGCCACGGTCGGTGAGTATGCCAAGGCGGTCCAGTATGCAGAGTCAGCCGTCAAGAACGGTCCCACTGACCCTTATTTGCGCGGCAACCTGGGCGTGATGTATTATCGCAACGTGCAATGGCCGGATGCCCTCCAGCAATTAAGCCTGGTGGTCAATGGCGGCACGAGCAGCGACGGTTATGCCATCAAGGCTTTGCCTCTCACCTCCACCGATAGCCGTGTTTCCGAATATTACTTTACCTATGGCCTTGCCCTGGCGCGTCTCAACCGCTGCGGCGAGGCGCTCCAGATCGCGCAGTTGATCGTGGACCGCGTCCCATCCGACGAGATTGCCGTCGCGAATGCCAATGACGTAGTAAATACTTGCCGCAACAACTTGAACGCGACGCCCACCCCGCTTCTTTCGACACCGGGCGCTGAAACCGTTCCCTCCGAGACGCCTACGCCTCAAGCTGAGACACCTACGCCTCAAGCGACTCCCTAACCTGTCTATCGAATGAACGTTCCTGACCGCAAAGTGATCTTTCGCCGCCGCCCGGAATCCAACATCTATCGGATGTTCTTCTGGCTCATTCTGATTCTGGGAGGTATATGGCTTATCCGCCAGGTGCAACAAGGGGATGTCAAGCCGCTCTTCCTGCCCACTGCCACCCCTACCCGAACAGCCGGTTCCTATGAGTTGGAAGGCGATGCGCAGTTCACCGCCGGTAAACTGGACGCGGCCATTAAAGCGTATCAGGAGGCTGTACGTCTCGATCCATCCAACGCACAGGTATGGGCGGATCTGGCGCGCATTCAAACTTATTCGTCCACCTTGTTAGTAAATGATGCCGACATCAAAACCCGGCTGGCCGATGCACTCAAGTCTGCCCAGCAGGCTGTTTCTCTCGCGCTCGATGATTCCAATACTCATGCCATCCTGGCCTTTGCCCTGGACTGGAATGCCAACCCAAGCCTGGTGGATGAAAAACAGCAACAAGATTACCTGAACCAGGCGGAGCAGGAGGCCGTGCGCGCCCTTCAACTGGATAATAACAATGTGCGCGCCCTGGCTTTTTATGCTGAGATTCTCGTGGATCAGCAAAAGTGGACCCAGGCCGATCAATACATCACGCAAGCCTTGCAGCGCGACCCATCGCTGATGGATGTGCATCGCGTCAAAGCCTACGTGTTGGAATCGGGGGGACAATATAACCTTGCGATCCAGGAATACGACCAGGCCATTGCCATCGCCCCAAACTTGACATTCCTTTACTTGCGGGCAGGCGCCAACTATCGCACGCTTGGTTTCCGAAGTCAAAATGAAGATACCCAGAAACAGTTGTTTGACAAATCGCTGGAGTATTTCGCTAAAGCAGCCCGCATTGACGACCAGTTGGGTGTCAAAGACCCGGTGCCGTATCTTTCCATCGCAAAAACCTATTCGCAAACAGGTGATTACTTTGCCGCTGCTCGTAATGTGCAGAAGGCATTGTCTTTTCAGCCCGATAAGGCTGATTTCTATGGTCAATTGGGTGTGATCTATTTTAAGTCGCGCAACTATGAAGGTTCGATCCCGGCCCTAATGTGTGCTGTGCGCGGCTGTTCCGGGGAGGATTCCTGTAAGGGGCGCGGCCTGGATGCTTGCGATACCAATAATGCTCCAGTGACCGTACAGGGCTTGCCTCTTTCGCCGAACACGGTGGTGTACTACTATACGTATGGATCTGTTCTGGCTGCTTTGAGCCGTCGCACAAGTAATCAATGCGCTGAGGCGACTTCGGTACTTAACCAAATCAAATCCCAGTTTGGCGGGGATCCGACCATTCTGAAGATTGTGAATGATGGTCTCTTCATTTGCGAGTCGCTTTCAGCAGACTTGACCGCGACACCCGCTTATCCAACGGGGACACCGCTACCACTGCCCCTGGTGCTGGGTACACCCACACCAACGGTGGGACCCTAAGCAGGGAGTATCAGAGTTGCGTAAGAATTTTTAAATCCCCCTTGACTAGCGCTTGTGATATACGGTATCATTTGTTAGCACTCTGGGTGTTAGAGTGCTAATTTGATGCTTACCCAACAATAATATTTTCATACTTTTAGGAGGAACGCATGGCAAAACTGTCTTTTAAACCGCTCGGCAGCCGCGTGCTGATTGAGCCTATCGAGCAGGAAGAGATGACCGCTGGCGGCATCATTCTGCCTGAAACAGCCAAGGAAAAGCCCCAGGAGGGCAAGATCCTGGCGATCGGTCCCGGCGACCGCGACGAAGATGGCAAGCGCGTCGCCATGGATGTGAAGGTCGGCGACAAGGTGCTTTTTGCCAAGTATTCCGGCACCGAAGTCAAGATGGACGGCAAGAAAATGCTTATCCTGCGCGAGAGTGATATTCTCGGCATCATCGTATAAATCTGGAGGAATGAACAATGGCTGCAAAGCAACTCGTCTTTTCTGAAGAAGCGCGCCGCAAGCTGAGGAACGGTATGAATGTCGTCGCCAATGCGGTGGGCGCAACCCTCGGCCCGAAAGGCCGCAACGTGGCCGTGGATCGCAAGTTCGGTTCCCCGACCATCACCCATGACGGCGTTTCCGTCGCCAAGGAAATCGAACTCGAAGATCCGTTCGAGAACATGGGCGCTCAACTGCTCAAGGAAGCCGCCACCAAGACCAACGATATCGCCGGCGACGGCACCACCACCTCCACGGTGCTGGCGCACGCCATCGTGAACGAAGGCCTGAAGGCGCTCGAAGCCGGTTACAACCCAATGCTCGTCAAGCGCGGCATTGAGATGGCGACCGACTCAGTCGTCGAAGAACTGCGCAAGATGGCTGTCAAGATTGACACCAGGGAAGAGATCGCTTCTGTCGCCACCAACTCCGCCGCGGACGAAGAGATCGGCAACCTGATCGCGGACGTGATGGACAAGGTTGGCAAGGACGGCGTCATCACCGTTGAAGAATCCAAGTCCCTGGCGTTCGAGCAGGAATTTGTAGAAGGCATGCAATTCGACCGCGGTTATCTCTCGGCTTATTTCATCACTGACACTGAGCACATGGAAGCCGTCATCTCTGACGCGTATGTTCTCATCAATGAGAAGAAGATTTCCGCTGCCCAGGATATCGTGCCCCTGCTTGAGAAGCTCGTCCAGATCGGCAAGCGCGAACTGGTCATCATCGCCGAGGATATTGACGGTGAGGCCCTCGCCACTCTCGTGCTCAACAAGCTGCGGGGCATGTTGAACGTGCTGGCTATCAAGGCCCCTGGCTTTGGTGATCGCCGCAAGGCCATGCTGCAGGACATCGCCGTCCTGACCGGTGGCACTGTGATCTCTGAAGAGACTGGTCGCAAGCTCGAAACCACTACCCTGCAAGACCTGGGCCGCGCCGAAAAGGTTGTCTCCGACAAGGAGAACACCACCATCATCGGCGGCAAAGGCAAGAAGGGTGATATCGAAGCGCGCATCAAGGAGATTCGCGCCGAGATTGACAAGAGCACCAGCGATTACGACAAGGAAAAACTCCAGGAGCGCCTTGCCAAGCTCTCCGGTGGCGTCGCCATCGTCCGTGTGGGCGCCGCGACCGAGACCGAGATGAAGGAAAAGAAACATCGCGTGGAAGACGCCCTCTCCGCCGCCCGCGCGGCCGTTGAGGAAGGCATCGTGCCCGGTGGTGAGATCTCCCTCATCAACGCCTCCTCCAAGCTCGACAAGATGGCCAAGAGCCACGAGGATGACGAAGAGGTCCGCGTTGGCATCGGCATCGTCAAGAAATCCCTCGAGGCCCCCATCCGCAAGCTGGCCTCCAATGCCGGCCAAGACGGCTCTGTCATCATTGACTCCGTTCGCCGCAAAGCCATCGAAGAGAAGAACAAGAACATCGGCTTCAACGTCCTCACCAGCGAATACACCGACATGATCAAAGCGGGCGTGATTGATCCCGTCAAGGTTGTGCGCGGCGCCCTCGAGAACGCCTCCTCCATCGCAGCCATGATCCTGACCACGGATGTGCTCATCACGGATATTCCTGAGAAGGAAAAACCGATGCCCATGCCCCCGGGTGGTATGGATTACTAGAATTCCCTGTAACGTTCGGGGCGGGTCGCAAGCCTGCCCCGAGTTTTTTAATTGGTATAATCTGGACGATGTTTTCCCACCTCCATCGCACGAACAAGATCTCGGAAGTCTTCCTCAAGACTTTCCAATCCAGGCAATTCAAAAGAGACTTCCAAGGTCTCTTATTGATTCTGATCCTGGCTCTCAACCTCTCGGCTTGTGGTTCCCTGTTTTGGACCCCAAGCACGCCGACGGCCATCCTGCCGACTGAAACCCCCATACCCACCCGCCCTCCGACTCCCACTCCGCCGCCGCTGGCTGCCACCGTCAACGGAGAATACATCACGCTGGCAGAATTTCAGGCTGAACTCAGCCGCTATAAGTCCACACAGCAGGCGCTTGGCAAGACAGTCTCTGACCAGGATGCCGGTAAAACAGTTTTGGAGGACCTGATCGCCCAGGTGTTGTTGGCGCAGGCCGCGGAAAAAGCAGGCTTTACTTTAACGGAAGCAGACCTCGGGTCGCGCGTGGACGCGTTGGCCTCCCAGTCTGGAGGGGCGGATGCGCTCGCTACATGGGAATCCGACCACGGCTACACGGACGAATCGTTCCGCCTGGCATTGAAACGGGCAGCGGAAGCGGCCTGGATGCGTGACAAAATCATTGCGGAAGTGCCTCCAACGGCAGATCAAGTGCACCTGCAGCAAATTCTGACCTATAATGAGACCGATGCGAACCAGGCGCTCGATCAGTTGAACGGCGGCGCGGACTTTGCTACGCTGGCTGCCCAATACGACCCAGTGACGCATGGCGAGTTGGGTTGGGTGCCGAAAGGTTACCTGCTCGACCCAAAGATCGAGGCAGCGGCATTTAGCCTGGAGGTTGGCAAGTATAGCGATGTGATCGCGACTCCGGCAGGTTTTCATATCATCAAAGCACTTGAGCGGGATCCACGGCATCCGCTTTCTCCTGATGCGCTTCTGGTCGTTCAGGAACAGGCTGTGCAAGCCTGGCTGGCCCAACAACGCGCGCAAGCCCAGGTTACGATTGCGCCGTAAGGAAGCCGATACTCCTTTGGAGTGACTTCATGAAAAATTACGACTACCCTGATTTGGATGACGCTGGCAAAAAAGACAGCGACTTTCACATGGATCTGTGGGACATGCTTTCGGTATTGGTCCTGCTGATCACTTTTTTCATTGGGGCATACTTCCTGCTGGTTTTCATCAACCCCTTTTCCTCATTGAATCCCCTGCCGCCGACTAATCCGTTTGCCTTGCCGACTCCAACCATTACGGAGATTGTACTGGCGCCCACCTGGACGGCCAGCCCAACCATTGAGCCGACCATCACCGAGACTCCGCCCCCGACCTTGACGTTGATGCCCACGGCGACGGTTTTCTCGCTGATCACGCCGTCGAGCACCCCAATCCCCACCTGGACGCCCTCGCTGACGCCGACGCCCAAAGCGCCGTTCTCAGCGACTGTCACGGCCATTGACAGCACCATCATCCATCCCGAAGCAGCCTGCAATTGGCTGGGAGTGGGGGGCACGGTAGTGGATTCCAATAACAGCGACGTGATCGGGATGGTGGTACGGTTGGTGGGGACCTTTAACGGGAAGCGCGTGGAAATGACGCAGGTCAGCGGCGTAACGCCTGCCTATGGAAAATCAGGCTTCGAGTTCTTCCTGGGGACCGTACCTGTATCTTCAACGGGTGATCTGTCTATCCAGTTGCTTGATCTGGCCGGCCTGCCATTGTC
>JAKANW010000119.1 GCA_021823555.1 Chloroflexota bacterium | reverse complement strand
GCGACGGACATCATCGTCGGATTCCCCGGCGAGACCGAGGAGCAGTTCATGCAGACCCACCGCCTCTTATCGGACCTCAAGCTGGATTCCGCTCATCTGGCCCGCTACTCCGTTCGAGAGGGTACCGTTGCCACCCGCCGCATGGACGATAATGTGACCGACGAGGAAAAGATGCGCCGCTTCCGCCTGCTCGAAGAATTGCAGGAAGAGATCGTTGGCGAGATCAACGAGAAGTATCTCGGCCAGCAAGTGGAAGTCCTCTTCGAGGAAAAGGTCAAAGGACGCTGGCGCGGCCGCACGCCCACCAATAAGCTCGTCTTCGTTGAATCAGATGAAGATTTACGCGGCAAACTTTTGCCCGTCACCGTCACCTGGACGGGGCCGTGGTCCATGCAAGCCACACTCGCGGGAGTACGCTCGCAAAAACAACCAGCTTTGATTTCACTGTAATCGCGGGGGGCGGATTGCCAACACCGTACCTGCGTTCGGTGCAGGTGTCCGCCCTACTTTTTAGAGGGAACATGAATCACATCCGCCCGCTTGCCATCTGTGTCTTTCGCCATGAAGACAAAATCCTTGTCTTCGAAGGCTACGATCCTAAAAAGGATCAAACCTTCTACCGCCCTCTTGGCGGCGGGATCGAGTTCGGCGAGCGGAGCGAGGACACCGTCCGCCGTGAGATCAAAGAGGAACTCGGCGAAGAAGTCACCGAGTTGAAATATCTTGGCGCGCTGGAAAACATCTTCGTGTTTGACGGGATTCCCAGCCACGAGATCGTGCTGGCCTATGACGGGCGGCTGGTCAACCCTGGGTTGTACGAGCAGGCCGTGATGTCCGGCATGGAGGCGGACGCGGGTCCGTTCAAAGTGTTGTGGAAACGTCTGGATGAGTTTGGCACGGGAAGAAATCCCCTCTATCCCGCAGGTCTGCTGGAAATGTTGACAGGAAGAGTTCCCGCATAAGAGCGGGAACTCTTTGATCAAATGCCCGACAAGCTGCTGTTCAATGTACTGAAAACACCGCCAATGACGGGGCCAAGGACGATCAAGGCTGCAAAGACAACAATGGCAACCAGCGCAAGAATTAGGGCATATTCAACCAAACCTTGACCATCTGAATTCGCGCTTAGCAAACCAGTCACCTCCTTTCCCGCCCAAATTAAAGTACTGCGTAAATATGAATACGACTTTCCATTTCCCCAATAAAAACTGCCCATGGGGTCAGGAATTTACATAAGAGGCAGTAGGGTGCGGGCGGCACGTACGTACTGTAGCATGGCCTGCGATAAAAAGCAACATACAAAAAAGTCATTTTGAGTAAAGGACCTGCATAACCTTGTAAGCGACCTCTAAAGTCATTTGCATTCATTTTGGGGTACAAAAGTCTATGCAATGCTCACTTTTTTATGTAGCCAACCAAAGAGGGGATAACATTGCCCACCGGCGCGGGCTGACGTGAGGGACTCTTCCATGTATCCTGTAGGCATCCTGATGGAAAGAAGGATGCACATGAATACCAACCTGTACCTCAACGCTGCCGAACCCAAAATATCCCCATCCCACTTTCTGTGGCAGGTGTTCCGCGACCCGCTGGAGGCCCTGACCCAACTGGCACGCGAACAGGGCGACATCGCCCACGTCAAACTTCGCCGGCGCGACATCTTCCTGTTCAACCATCCGGAGTTCATCGAACAGGTGCTGGTCAAGCAAAGCCACAACTTCGTCAAAGGCCCGGCCCTGCAACGCGCCCGCATCCTGCTCGGCGACGGCTTGCTGACCAGCAAAGGGGATCGGCATCTTGCCCAGCGCCGCGCCCTCCGGCCCGCATTCCACCGCCAGCGCATGGAGGAGTACCTGCCGGTTATGGCAAACAGCGCTCTCCAGCGCCTGGACATGGCCGATGAGATGATGCGCCTGACGCTCGATATCGCCCTGTGTTCCTTCTTCGGCGATTCCCCACAGGATGCGGCCAAAAAGGTCAGCCGTTCGATGAAGACACTGACGAGGCTGTTCCCTCTGACGGCCCTCCCGCTTCCCGACTCCGCCCGAAGTTGGGTCCCGAACTTCAAGCGCGCCGTCGCTGATTTGAACTCTGTCACCGCCGCGCTCATTTCCAATCCGCAATCCGACCTGGTAAAGAATACCCTGATCCAACTCCTCAGGCAAAACGAAGGTGGACAATTTACCAACGATCAAATCCACGCCCATGCCCTGACTTTCCTGCTGGCCGGCCACGAGACCACTGCCCTGTTGCTTGCCTGGAGTTGGGACATGCTGGCGCACCATCCTTTTGTACAGGGCTAGATGCAGGCCGAGGCGGATCTTGTGCTGGGAGACCGCACACCCATGCCGGAAGACTTGACCCGGCTACCCTATACCCGCGCGATCGTCCAGGAAACCCTGCGCCCGCCCGCCTGGACGATTGGCCGCCAGTCCATCAGGGATTGCGAGATTGGCGGACAGCATATCCCAGCCGGTTCAATTGTGCTGGTCAGCCAGTGGGTCACGCACCACGATCCGCGCTTCTATGCTGACCCACTCGAGTTCCGGCCTGAGCGCTGGGATGAGATCGAAGGAAGTCCCTTCCCGCGCTATGCCTTCTTCCCTTTTGGCGGCGGGAGCCGGTCGTGCATCGGTGAGCACTTTGCCATGACCGAAACCATCGCGGTCTTGTCCATGATCACTCGCCGTTGGCAGGTCCTGCCCATAAACGAAGACCTGGCCAAACCCCAACCCAGTGTGACTTTGCGTTCCCGCAGCGGTATCCCGTTGCAGGTTGAACGCCGGAATATCCAGTAACCCTTACCCACGGAGGAACAAACCATGAAATCCATGCTTCGTATCGTATTCACAACCTTTGTGCTGGCCGGCATCCTGGTAGCTTGCAGTGCCCCCAGCGGCGCCAGCCAGCAGGATGCAGTTAATACGGCAGTGGCCCAAACCCAACAGGTGCAAAACATGGTGCAAGCCACCATGAATGCCAATGCCCTGACATCCATGCCGCCAACCGCCACCCCCGGCGCGCCCGTCGAATATACCACCATGACGGAAGAAGAACTGACGGCGCTGATTGACCAGGCCGTTTCCGAGGCTGTCACAGCCACCGAGCAGACCACGAGCGCGGTCGCGACCACGACCAGCGATGGCACAATGACCCAGGATGAAGTGACCTATGTATACTCATACTACAACACGGCCTACGACGCTGTAGCCCAGGCCGAACAACTGGCGAACGAGTATTATTCCCTCTATGCAGACCTGGCCAATGAAATGATCACTGCCATGAACGGGATTCAATCTGAATTGAATCAGATGAATTCCACGCTCAGCGCAATCAACACTTCCCTGACGGAGATCAACAACACCCTTTCGCAGGGACTGGCGCTGGCGCAGGACACCATCAACCAGTTGAACGCGGCCGCCCAGCAGGCGCAGACGCAGGCAGAAGCTCTCAAAGCAAAAAGCCAAGATTTGAAAGGCACTTTGCAAACCGATCAACAGAACCGCCTGAACCAGATCTCGCAGATCCAGCCGAACAACATCCCCACCGACCGCGCGGCTGCCTTGCAATCCGGCTTCCAATTCATTGATGCGGCCAATGCTGCCATGGGCGACAACAAACTCTCGCGCGACGAACTGATGAACCTGGCCCAGTTGGGCGCCAACGCCCAGGCCGGTTTCCAGAACTTCGGCGGACCCGGCGGCGCGGCAGGCGGCCCGGACCTGAGTCAGTTCACCGGCAAATTCAATGAAATCACCACCCAGTTCGCCCGCGGACAAATGCCCCAGGCGCGTGGGAACCTCGATACCTTCGAGCGTTCGCTCGGCCAGCGTCCCGGCGGCGGTGGCGGCCCCGGCGCGCCCGGTGGAGGCGGTAACGGTCCACGGCATTAATTCCGGTAAAACAATAAGACAGGTGAGGCAGTTCAGCCTCACCTGTCTTATTGTCAGATTCGATGAACCAAATTGGGATGTAGGTTACTGGCCCGCGGCAGGGGTAACTGCATTTTGGGGCGGCAGGCCGCTGTGGTCAAAGCCGAAGCCAAATCCAAAGCCAGGACCGTTGAGGTAGCCTTTATCCAGGCCTTCGAGCAGCCAGTTGGCCTTATCCTGCGTCATCTTGCCGTCGGTGACTGCCTGGTTGATCTGGGCTCGCATTTGATCGTTGCGGGCGGTCTGGATGGCGTCTTTGACGGTTTGCAGGTCAACTCCTTTCTCGGTGGCGAGATCAGACAGGGTCTTGCCACTCTTTAATTCAGTCGAAAGATCGTCGGTCGTCATGCCAAGCACTTTCGCCGCGGCCTGAAGCTCATTGGGTTCCAGCCCGCGATTGCCGTGCGGACCGCCTCCGGGTCCCTGATGTGCAGGCGATGTCGTTGGAGTGGCCTCCTGTGCGTATGCGACCGTGGCGCCCACAGCGCCGACGATCAGTAGGAGGCTGACCAGTCCGCCGATGATAAGTGAAATTTTCTTTTTCATGTTTCTCCTTTCCAAGTTGATTGGGTTGATGCGCATTCAACCTTCTCCATGGTAGCAAAGGTGTGTAAACGAGGCGTTACTGGTTTGTGGGGAAACTTTGTGGGTGGATTAGCGAAATAAAACAAACACACAGCGACTCTCATCCCAAATTCGCTGTGTGTTCCAGGTTGCGCCTTCAAATGCGCCCCCGCTGTTCTACAAGACTACCCGCCCTATGCTTTCTCCACCGGGAACTGGATCTCCGTCACCGTGTCGGGGTCGGTTTGGCTGCCGTTCTTCGCCGGGCGCAGGTAGATCTCGCGGCTCGGGCCGACGATGCGATAGCCGTTCTCGTCAATCCATTTGCCGATGGCGTTGTAGGCCTCGTTGAGGGTGACGAACGGCCCGTTGTGGGTGGCGCAGGCAACGGTCGCGGCAGGCAGGCTACGCACTTTGGCGCGTTCACCTGCACTTGCGCCAGGTGCAAGTGTCGACTCGCTCACGTTCTCCTCAAGCGGTTCACAGACCTCGATGTCCCAGTCGCGCTCCTTGTATTCCTCATCGTGATAGAGCGTGAAACAGGCTCCGTTCGGGCGAACGCTGTGCAACGCCAGATAGCCCTCCAGCTCGCCCCACAGCGGCCCTTGTTCGGGCGGGGTCGGCACCACGTCACGGATGGAAGCGACTTTGACCGCCTCCACATTCTTGATGACCACATCGTACTTGGACATGCCATCCTCCTGTTCGATTCGTCTCAGCCGGGCCTCGACGCGCTTTAACCGCTCCGCATCTTCCTGGACCCTTTGGCGAGCTTCCGTTTCACGGAGCTTGAGCATCCCCCGCATCTGGTCCACAGACAGACCGTCATCGAGGAGACGGCCGATCTCCTCGAGCGAAAAGCCCAGATCCTTGAGCGCCAGGATACGGTGCAGAGCTGACAACTGGCTGTGCTCGTAGAAACGGTAGCCTGTAAAGGGGTCCACTTCGACGGGTTTGAGCAAACCCATTTCGTCGTAGTACCGCAGCGTCTTGACCGAGACACGACTGAGTTTGGAAAAGTCTCCGATTCGGATCATGCTGAGGCCTCCAATAAATTTTATACACCCTCCAGTTGCAGGAGAGTCAAGAGGGATGAAGCCTATTTGAGAGATGCGGTTTGCCGATTGTAGATCACGCGGTTGGATGGTTTTCCCGTTTCGATTCGCGTCCGCGCGGCGATGGGACCCGCACGGGGATCGAATACCCCGTGCTATTTCTGCGAAGTCCCTGCGGACTCCCCATCTATCTTATCCGATTATGTGCCATTTCTCACTTGACCCTTCCTCTTTCCCGTTCTACAATTCAACTGTCTGACAAATCAAATACTAAAGAATATGTCACTCTGAGGGAGCATTTCTCGCGACCGAAGAGTCTCGCTCGTCAGGGTAGAGATGCTTCGTCACCCCGCTCCTCCGCATGACACATCAAGGAGATTCACATGGCTGATTATTTATTCCGCGGCAAACTTGCCGATTTGGATCCCGACACCTTCGATCTGACTCAACTGGAATCGGAGAGGCAGGCCCGCAAACTGATCCTGATCCCGAGCGAATCGACGGCGCCGTTGGCCGTGCGTGAGGCGCTGGCATCTGCCTTCCAGAACATTTATGCCGAAGGCTATCCCGACGAAGAGACGCGCTGGATGTCCGAAGATGAAATTTTGGATTATCCAGCGCGTTTGGCTGAGTATCGCCGCAACGGCGACCCGCGCTATTACAAGGGCGTGGAGTATGCCGACTTGGTCGAGTCGCTGGCGCGCCGACGCGCGGCTGAAGCCTTTGCCGCCAACGGCTACAGCGCCGACCAGATCTTCGTCAACGTGCAAGCGCTTTCGGGCGCGCCCGCCAACAACGCGGTCTATCAAGCATTGCTCGACGTGGGCGATACTGTGATGGGACTCAACCTTTTGCACGGCGGTCACCTCTCGCACGGGTCGTCGGTGAATCGAAGCGGGAAGTGGTTCAAGGCGGTGCATTACACGGTGGACGCGAATGAGCGCTTGGATTACGACGCCATTCGCGCGCTGGCTTTGGAGAACAAACCGAAACTCATCATTGCAGGGTACTCGTCCTATTCGTGGGTGCCCGATTGGAAGAAGTTCCGCGAGATCGCCGATGAAGTCGGCGCGTACTTCCTTGCAGATATTTCGCATATCGGCGGGCTGGTGGCAGCGGGCGTTGTCCCCTCGCCGATTGGGTATGCTCACGTGGTCATGTCTACCACGCACAAGAGTCTCGACGGTCCGCGCGGGGCGGTGTTGCTGACGACCGATGCGGCGATTGCGAAGAAGATTGATAAGGCCGTGTTCCCTGGCGAGCAGGGCGGGCCTCATGTCAATGTCTTTGCGGCTCTCGCTCTGACCTTCAAGCTGGCTCAGACCAAGCAGTTCAAGAAATTGCAGGCGCAGACGATTGCGAATGCCGAGGCGATGGCGGATCAGTTCGTGAAGCGCGGGTTGCGCGTCCCGTTTGGAGGAACAGATAGCCATTTAGTGAATGTGGATGTGACAACGGTCGTTGGGGAAGATGGAACGAAGTTGAGCGGAGACCAGGCGGCGCGGATTCTCGATATTGTGGGTGTCGTTGTCAATCGCAATACCATCCCTGGCGACAAGAATTCGGCAGACCCGAGCGGAATCCGCTTGGGCACGCCGTGGATCACGCAGCGCGGCTTCGATGAGAAGAAGACGCGTGAACTGGCGGACATCATGGCGGATGTGCTGCTGGCCTGCGCGCCGCACTCGGTGGATACGCCGCATAAGGGACGCGTCCGCCGCGCCAAGTTGGATTTCAATACGTTGAACGTTGCACGTTTGAAGGTTAGAAAGTTGGCGGAGTCGGCTGGAATTGATTTCAAGTACAAGAAGAGCGGCTACCCTCATTTCTATTTTGTTGACGATGCCCCTCACCCCAGCCCCTCTCCCAAAGGGAGAGGGGAGTCGAGCGCGGCGTTTGAGTTAAAGGGCAATCGCGTTCGGCAGATGCTGGATTATGCGGTGTCGTCGGATTTGTCCGCGTTGAAGAAGGGACAGTCGCAGGCGACTTCGATCACGACACCCAAAGGTGGAACGGTGAAGGGCACGCTGGTGAAGGTGGATGATTTCACGTATCAACTGCAAGTCCCTGTTGCGAAGGCGGGGGTGGTGGGGACGTGGCTGCGCGATCTCTCCGATGGGTATATGTCGTTCCGACTCGATGGCGAGAAAGATTTCGACGCGAAGAGGATGCCTGGGGCGTTCGTTGTAACGGATTGCAAAGCGGATAAGCGGATGAGGGA
>JAKANW010000118.1 GCA_021823555.1 Chloroflexota bacterium | reverse complement strand
GACGAAGGTCGTGAAGTTGATGTTGTGAATATACAGGTGGTTGATCCGCTGGAGGACATCCACCGGCGAATTATTGTCGGGGACAAGAGTATGAAACGCCATCTGTAAGCTGGTCATCAACATGCCGGCCGAGACGCCATGCCCACTGACATCGGCGATGACGAAGCCGTGCGAGCCGTCGCTGAATTGCAGGAAATCGAAGTAATCGCCGCCCACGATCTGAGCCGGACGGCTGAAGGCAGCCATATCCATCCCAACGATGGACGGGATATGTTGCGGAAGCAGAGCGCGCTGCACAATCTGCGAAAGTTCAAGCTCACTTTCCAACTGGCGGCGTTCTGCCTCGCTGTAGTGATCGAGACATACACAGGCGGTGTAATCCATTTGCAGCAGGCTTGAATCTACAGTGCCCTGGCATACCTCACATATTCCCAATATTCCCTCATCCAGTTTTTCCAGCGAAGAATCAATGACGTGGAGGTGAGACTCTATATCTGTTTCACCTTTGGGGCCGAGAACGGTTTGCTTTTCCTCCGGTGTGCAGCATTTTCTCCATTCCTCAAGGTGAGCGCGCTTTTCGGTCAACCCCTTTTGGATATCGTTAAATAACCTCGTTTCCATATTTGTTTCCTGATAATCAGAGCTGATCCTTGCTCTTAGAACACACGTTCAATTCTACCCCTGAATTTTCGACGCGTCAAATTCCTGGCGTCTGGCCTTCGGTAATTAGCCGGAATAAATCTCTGATTCTCGCGCAATGGGATTTACCGTGTGGTCAGGTAAAAATAATCGCGCGAATGTGCAACGAGATAGATCGTGGGATCGTTTTCCATTTGGTTGAGCAGTTGGACTGCTTGCAAGGAATTGTCGGAACCGCCTGCCGCCCGATACGTGACAAAGTGAGCGTAATGCCGGTTGATGTCCAACTGCATGGCGTTGTATGCCCCGGCTATTTGCAGGGACTGAGCCAAAGTCTGGGTTGTTGTCGCATTCCCGACCGCATAGATCAGGTAACGGCCATCTTGTGTGATCCCAAGGCCTGTCCGCCAGGTGATTTCCTGGTTGCCGATGGTTTGGCCCCACACCATCCGATTGTCAATGGAAACCTGTGGGTTGAGCTGACCGTTTTGCAAAACTAGTGGACAATTCTGCCGGAAGGCGACCAGGTTCGCGCTGGGTAGGATATCCTGTCCCCATGCGCCAATTCGGACACTTCCATCTTGATAAATAGCAACGGTGGCGATGCCGGGAATCGGCGGGAGCAGGGTCACTCCATCAACCATCATTCCATATTGGCCGTTGATGGCTTTAAAACCACCATTGAAGGCTGCAACCAGAATCTTCAGGTCCGCTGCCGGGGTTTGCCCAATATTTGGGATTGCATTGACCACGCTCTGGGTATGGGATGGCTCCAGAAAACCCGGCATCATGTGAAGTTGAAGTTTGGAAAGGTCAATGCGCACCAGTGCGATTCCGGCATAGGGACGCTGAGGATCCAGAGTTAACAACGCCTGGGCCATGACCGGCGATCCGTTCACTGCCGGGCCGTAGGCCTGCCAGCCGATTTGTGGGCCAGCGGTGACGACATTTGTCGGAGCCGGAATCGCCGGGCCTTGGCTGATCTTATCTTTTACAACGACAACTTGTCTCAGTCTCCGTGTGACATGTCGGCTGGCGGTTGGTTGGGACAAGGTAATCTGTGTTTTCCCTCCGTTGTAGGTGGATAGAATCTGCTGGACTATATCCTGTATTCGAAATGAGACAGTTTCGATATCTGCCGCCACTTGGGGCCCACTCGTTGCTCTTATTAAATCAGCGATTTGGGCGCCTGTGGAAGGAAAGACTGCCGGAACAATCGCGATACAGGCCAATAGCCCTGTAAAAAATAAGATCACCGTACCCAACAAATACCCCCACCTGCGCTTCCCACCAGCCTGCTTGATTCTTAAAAACCAATTCATGTCAATCACTCCTTATGGTTTCTTTTTGTAACCCAAGCATACAGAACGGCATTATCTTATTCTCTGCACATGAACGCCACATGAAGAAAATCCACTTATTTTGTCTCTGAGGGCAACGTCCCGAAGGTTGAACTTGAGCCGATTTTGGCCTTTTACAACCAACCTTCGGGACGGTTCCAACCCAGATGAAATACACCCAAATCCACTTATTTTGTCTCTGTCAATGACTGAATTCGGTCTGCTATAATCCTTCCCGTTATCAGCCTTGCAGAGAGAGATTCAAAGATGCCAAAATTTGAAAGAGTACTGGTATTGATCCTATTGATTGGGCTGGCAGCCTGTACTGTTGATCGAACATCAGCGCCCAATCCCGTATCCCCATCAGCCACTGCAACAATTGCACCGGCAACCTTGATCCCTGCAACAGGGACGCCAACGCTTACTCCTCTCCCGCCAACTGCAACAGATACACTTGTACCGACTCCAACGGCGACCGAGCGCCTCCTTCCCATCCGAAACCCCGATTTGGAAGCAGAAGTGAACCAGCTTGCCTCGGCCTTCTTGAAACAGACCCATACCGTAGGGTTGAGCATCGCTCTTGTTGTCCATAACCCTGTGACAGATCACATGGACGCCACGCTCTTGAATTATGGGCTTGCATCAGAGGCGGATGGACGGGCAGCAACGTTTGATACAGTTTATGAGGTTGGGTCCATCACGAAGGTCTTCACTGGTATTTTGCTGGCCGAGGCTGTCAATGAGGGCAAGGTCAAGCTCGATGATCCGATCCAGGCATATCTTCCGTCCGGCGTTCATGCGCCCATGTTTGGAAGCGTCCCGATCACTTTGGATAATCTAGCCACGCACCGTGCTTCTCTGCCGCGCGATCTTGATTCCGATAACATCACGGATCTCTATAGCTTCCTGAACACCTATCAACTTTCTCATGTGCCCGGTTCCGAATATGCCTATTCCAACCTTGGCTATTCCCTGCTTGGGGACATCCTGGCGCGGCTCTACGGGATGGATTATGCTACGCTGGAATTTCAGTCTGTCAGCCAGCCGCTGGGACTGTTGGACACCCGCCAGGTTCTGTCAGAGGAACAAAAGAGCAGGCTGGCTCAGGGGTACACGTATGACGGTTCGCCCGCAGCGTATTTTCCCGACTCGGGCGCGATGAGTGGCGCGGGGTATTTACACTCGACGCTGGCTGACATGACCCGCTTCCTGATCGCCAACATGCAGCCGGATCCCACGTCTCTGGCCGAGTCAATCCGGCTGGCTCAAACCATGCAGGCGGAAGGCAGCGGCCCGCGCACAGGCGTTGGCCTGGGGTGGGAGATAGAACATCCTGGCGCCCCCACGGAGAGATTCTGGAAGAGCGGCGGGACATCAGGTTTTACAAGTTATATCTCCTTTGAGGAAGACGGCAGTTACGGCTTCGTGCTTCTGTCCAATGGACAATACGTCAATTACCTTGTGCCGGGTTTGATTCGGATATTGACTGAGAACAGCCAATAAATTTTGGTTGGTACATACAAAGTTCCTCCTGGGCAGAATCTGGCGGTATAATCTCCCCGCCATGGCCCGACGCAAAGCACCCGAAGATCTGTCTGTAGAGGAATTACGCCGCTTGCTGGTCGAAAGACGCCGCGGTGCGCGCAAGGAGCGTCTCGAACATTTCCGCCGCACAGGCCGCGTGGTGGACGTGGCCCCTGACCTGCTGGTCAATCCTTCTGCCCCGGTAGTGGATACAATTGGCAGCAGCGGCGCGACGGATGCGCCTGTTTCGTCCAGACGGCGTTTTATGGATCGCCTCCTGCTGGCGGTGGAAGTGCTGGCAGTGGTCGGCTTGGTGGGTATACTGGTCAGTGGGTTGGGGTTGTTGCACGATCTGAACCGTGAAGTGGCAGCAGCCTTGAACCCGGTCACGCCGACCCCCACGCCCCTGGTCATGGCTGTTGTCCTGCCCTCCGGTCATACCCCTCCAGATGCGAACGGGAATACGCACCCGAACGATGCCGAGATCCCTGAGCATTTGCGGCCGATGGTGCAGTCGCTGGCGAACATTCCCACCCCGCCGCCGTCTGCCGACCAGGCTATTCGCATCCAGGCGCCGGCCATAAAATTGGATGCGCCCGTCGTACAGGGAGATGGCTGGGAACAACTGAAGAAGGGAGTCGGCCAACATGTCGGCTCCTCAAATCCGGGTCAGGGCGGGAACGTGGTTCTATCCGCCCATGATGATGTCTATGGAGAGTTGTTCCGCTACCTGGACCGCCTCCAGCCGGGAGATCAGGTTATCCTGTATACTCAGCAAAGGCAGTTTACCTACTTGGTGGACCGCACGGTCATCGTCAAACCGACGCAGGTGGAAGTGATGGCGGCCACCTCAGATTCGACCGTTACGTTGATTTCATGCTATCCCTATCTGGTGGATTCGGATCGCATTGTAGTTTTTGCAAAACTTTTGAACTAGGAGTTCCAAATGCCCAAGAAAAGCAGACGCACTGTAAGTAACCGTTCGGGGGCCGGCGTTCTTATGCCCACCCGCAGCGAGTTCAACCCCGACTACTCGCATGTCAAGAAAGACCTGACTCGCATCGGCACCCTGGCGGGCGTGTTCTTTGTGATCTTGATCGTGCTGTCGTTCTTCCTGCGATAATTGCACTTGAGATCCCCAGACCTGGGTCTGGATTCAGAAAAGTATAATCCCACCAAACTGGCGGTCATGGATCGCCAGTTTGTGTTCCCTGCGGACTGGCAGGCTATAATCGCTTTATGAGGACTTTGTGGACGCTGGAAAGTCTCTTGCGGATAAACTGAAATCGCTGGGAGTCAAAGTCGGCGCAGCGGATCTCCCCACGCCTCGGCCTGCGGACCGCCACCCGGTTGAGGCTATCGTGCGCGGCGACTTCCGCCAAACCGCGCGAGGAGAGACTTTCGTTGCCGGGCAAGTCTTCCCCGCTGATTATCTCCATGGCGATGTGCCCATCCGTCTTGATGGGCTGGCCTCCGCACTGACAGCCTGGGCCGCTGACTCGCGCCTGCTCAGCATGAATGCCGAGGCGCTGGCCTTCCTGGATACAGAGACCAGCGGTATGGCAGGCGGCACAGGCACGTATGCTTTCATGGTAGGGGTGGCGCGCTTCGTGCAGGGTGAATTCCAGTTGGCGCAGTTCTTCCTGCGTGACCCGTCTGAGGAGCCGGCCATGTTGGAGGCGCTGGCAGAGTTCCTGGCTCCCTGCGCCGCGCTGGTCACATTCAATGGCAAGACCTTCGACGCGCCGTTGTTGCAGACGCGTTACACCTTGCACAGCATCCCCAATCCATTCGCCGACTTTGCCCATCTCGATCTGTTGCCCCTTTCCCGCCGTCTGTGGCGTGACCGCCTTCCCAGCCGCGCCTTGAAATATCTTGAAGAGAATATATTGTCCGCGCCGCGTAATGCGGAGGAAGTGCCGGGTTATGAAATCCCCTGGCTTTATTTTGATTATCTGCGTACCGGGGATGCCACTCCGTTGAAAGGGGTGTTCTATCACAACGCCATGGACGTGGTCGCCATGGCAGCCTTGCTGCGTCACATCAATGATATGCTGGCTGATCCGTTCAATGGGCCGGTGGAGCATGGCTTGGATTTCGTAGCGCTCGGCAAGTTATTCGAGAATCTCGGTCGCTGGGATGAGGCGGCGCGGCTCTACGAGCGTGGACTCGAGGCCAATTTGGCGGAAACAGATTTCGGGGTGGCGGTGAAGCGGCTCTCCATCCTGCAAAAGCGGCGCGGCGATCTGGCTGAGGCGG
This sequence comes from Chloroflexota bacterium, assembly GCA_021823555.1. The sequence continues at coordinate 2,047 of JAKANW010000118.1, read as the reverse complement.
TGCGCTGGTGGGAGAGAGCCGCGGCGGATGGTCATGTCTATGCCCAGGTGGAATTGGCCAAATATTACGAGCATCATCGCCGGGATGCCGCCCAAGCCATCAAGTGGGCGCAGGCTGCCCGCGACCAGGTAGCCGCACAGGAGTTACCTGTTTATATTCGCCAGCACTGGCTGGATGAGATCGGGCATCGCTTGGCGCGATTGGAACGCAAAGCCGGTTTATAATCAGCTTGGGCCTTATGTTCTCGGCGGCTCGAGCAAGAAGAGAAAATTTATAGTTATGGAGGAGAGTCTGATGAATATTAGTGTTTCTACCGCTCAGGGGCATGTACCTGTGACTATTCTTAGGCTGGATGGCCGCCTGGATGGCCAGAATTACCAGGACTTGATTGCAAAGGCCAAGGAACTTTATGGGACCGGCGTCCGCGATGTTTTGCTCGACCTGGGCAAACTGACCTATATCAGCAGCGCCGGGATCGTTGCCTTGCATACGATTGCATTATTGTTACGCGGCGAGGCAGCGCCGGACCCCGAGCAGGGCTGGGCGGCCTTCAAAGCCGCGGACCGCACCCGCGAAGCCGGCGTGCAAAAGCACCTCAAACTTTTCAACCTTCAACCCGAAGTGAGCAGCGTTTTGGACATGGTTGGCTTTACCACCTTTTTTGAGAACTATACCGATTTGGATAAAGCGGTCCACTCGTTTTAGAGATGATCCAGGACAACCCCATTGCTGAACCCCGGGGTTGTTTTTTCGTAAGGACCAGGTGTGAGGAGGATGGCATGAGTTCACAGATCAATGATTTGGTCAATATGCGTGATGTGGAAACCCTGTACGAGCTGATGGCCGAGGATGACGACTGGATGACCCAGTTGGATGCCGCCGAGGGTCTGGTCAAACTCGGCGACCGCCGCGGGTACGAATTTCTCATCAGCGCCAAGCATAGCGATGATAAGGAAGTGCGCGACGCGGCCAAGGAAATCCTGTCTTCTCCGGTTGTATCCCGCATGAGCGCCGAGATGGATGCCGAACGCGATCGGGAACGGCAGGGGCGGATTGAGACCGCCCGCAAACGTCTGGGGAAAGGCCAGAAGGTTTTTCGCTACAAAATGATCTATCTGCCAGCCGGGGAAATCATGGGCGAGGAGGATTCTGTAGATGGCTTTCCGGTGCCTGCGCTGGATGGCATCGGCCTGGAAGGCTGGGAAGTGGTCAATATGATCCCGCGCCGCAACGAATTGCTGGTAGGCAACGTGGATGATCATTTTGTGGGCGCGTATTTCCTGCTCAAGCGCGAGGTCGCCCCGGATGAGTCAGTGGAGTTGGATTCAAAGTAACCGGCGCGTCAATATTGGGGATGCGTTATCGAACCGGAGATGAAGAAGGAGAACAATTCTGTTGTAAAATTAGCCCATGCGAACGGTCGAATTTCGACGCCTTCTGGATGACGCCAATGCCTTGCGTGTCAAATTCGAAGTGGAACGCGGTCAAATTGTCCGCTTTGTGGTGCAGTTGGAATGTCAAATTGAGGAAGAAGGCGAATGGATTCCTATCGTCAGATATGACACTGCTCATGGATATGCTCATCGCGACATCCTGCATCCGAAGATGAAAGAAGAAAAGACCAGAATGTCTGTGCAGGATTACAACGAAGCGTTTACCGCTGCAATGGATGATATAGTCGAGAAACGATATGAGTATCGCAAGAGGTACAAAGAATGGCTAAAACAAAAATAAAAAACGACGCGGTCGAGCGCAACGTGCGTTTGACGGGCCGGATCGTTAAATATATTTTGAACCATCCCGATATGCTGGAAGCATTGCCGGAAAAATTCGAACTGGTTCTTCTACCTGAGGATGATCCCGAGGTGCGCCAATTGAATCTGGACCTGCTGGATAAGTATGGAAGCGAAGGCAAGCCGATCGTGTTCGCACGCATCAAGTCCATGGCAAGAACGATGAGGCCGAGCATTTTTGTGCCTGTCGCCGCGTAAAATATCCCTGTTTGGCAAAAGTCGTAACCAGGAGGAAGGAATACTGGTGAATCTGA
>JAKANW010000117.1 GCA_021823555.1 Chloroflexota bacterium | reverse complement strand
TTCCGATCTCAGCGCGATGTCATCCCAATATCACTTCTTCCAACGCATCCAATCGCGGCGGGACAATTTGCGGCTTGACCATATCCTTCGTGATGATGTCCGGGTCCTTCAGTCCATGCCCGGTGCAGATGGCGACAATGCGCTTACCCTGCGGGTCGAGGTTGCCATTTTCGATCTGAATTGCCAGCCCGGCCAGCCCGGCCGCGGAAGCAGGTTCCACCCAGATGCCCTCCAACGTAGCCAGCAGCTTTTGCATATCCAGGATTTGCCGATCGGTGGCCGAGATGATTTTTCCCTTCGACTCCTCAGCGGCCTGCAAGGCCTGTTCACCGCGCGCCGGTTTGCCGATGCGGATGGCGGTGGCGACAGTCTCCGGCTTTTCAACGGGATGCCCCAGCACCAGCGGAGCCGCGCCCGCGGCCTGCACGCCCAGCACCTGCGGCAAGCCTGTGGATTGGATCTGGTTATATTGTTTGAAGCCCGCCCAATAAGCTGTGATATTGCCGGCGTTGCCGACCGGCAGGCACAACCAGTCCGGGGCGAAGCCGAGCGTATCGCAGATCTCGAAGGCGGAAGTCTTCTGTCCCTCGATGCGATAGGGGTTGATCGAGTTGACCAGGCAGATGGGATGTTTGTTCGTGATCTCCACTACCATCGTCAGCGCGTCATCGAACGACCCGTCAATCTGGATCACCTGCGCTCCATACGCGACCGCGCCTGCCAGCTTCCCCGCCGCGACCTTGCCTTGTGGGATCAGCACGATGGACTTCATCCCGGCGCGCGCCGCGTAGGCCGCGGCGGATGCGGCAGTATTGCCTGTCGAAGCGCAGATCACGGTGGCGGCATCGCGCCCCAACGCCTCGCTGACGGCAGCAGTCATGCCGCGGTCTTTGAATGAACCGGTCGGGTTGAGTCCTTCAAACTTGATGAACAACTCAAAGCCGCCGCCGAGGTGACGGGATAAATTGTCGGCTGGGATCAGAGGCGTATTGCCCTCCAGCAGGCTGACGGTACGCGTGTGAGGCGGCAGGTCGAGCAGGTGTCCATATTTGGGAAGAAGTCCTTGATAGCTCATGACGGCGGCATCTTATCCTTTCAACGGCGGCGCATCTTTATCGTAAACAAAAACTTGCACGTCCAACCCATCCTGGTTGAGAAGATCGAGTGCGGGTTGGAAGGTGGCATCCTTGATCTTTTGCATGTCCGCCGCGGGCGCATACACCGACAGCCGCGCCTCTTCATCGGATATCTTCACAGCTTTGATCTCCGCGCTGGTGCAGGCAGCTTTGATTGTAGCTTGCATTTGTTGAATGGCTTCATCAATAGACATAGCGTCTCCCCGGATGTTTCAGTTCACAAACTTGGCAATGGTCACACCCGCGCCGCCTTCTTTGTCGCCGCCCTCCTCGAACGAGGCTATGTGAGGGTGCCCGCGCAGCGCTTCACGCACGGCCTGGCGCAGTTTGCCGGTGCCTTTGCCGTGGATAATGCGCACGAACGGCAGGCCGGTGAGATAGGCTTGTTCGAGATAACGGTCGAGCTTGTCAAGCGCATCCTCAGCCATCTGGCCGCGCAGGTCAAGTTCCATGCCGGGGGACTTCGTCCCGACCGTGGACCGGGGACGGTTGACCGTTTCAGCGGGCTTTTGTTTTGCGGATTCTTCGCCTGTGACATTGCGACTTAGATCGGATAGTCTTGCCCGCAGGCGCACGCTGCCGATCTGTACCTCCGCATCCGACTCACCCAAGGCTGTCACCAGACCTTCAGCATTCAGCGTGCCGACGAGGACGCGCTCGCCCAGGGACAGTGGATGGCGGACAATGGACGGTGCATCGGTCAACGGTTTACGGTCTGCGGTCCTGCGCTCCACCGGCGCTTCAACCTTTTCCTCGATCTTCTCGATCTTCTCTTCCACTTTCTTGATCGCGTCCAACGGCTGACGCGCATTCCTCAGTTGTTGTTTGAGCGAGTCCATGTTGCGTTTGAGCACGGCCATTTCAAGCTCGCCCTCGGCGCGCGCCTTGGCTAATACTTCGCGGCGTTCGTCTTCGATCTTCTCGAGGCGTTGTTCAAGTTCCTTTGTCTTCGCTTCGAGTTTAGCGCGGGCCTTCTCCAACTTCTCGCGTTCGCGCGACGCGCGGTTGCGTTCCTTGCGGATGTCGTCGAGCAGTTTGTCGGCGCGGATATCGTCGGGGTTGATCTCGCCCTTCGCCGCGGAGACAATTTCCGGGTCGAGTCCGAGGCGCTGGGCAATGAGCAAGGCGTTGGATCGGCCAGGGAGTCCGATGGTCAGCTTGTAGGTCGGGCGCAGGGTCGCGATGTCGAATTCCAGCGAAGCGTTGACCACGCCTTCGGTGGAGTGCGCGAAGGCTTTGAGTTCGGGGTAGTGCGTGGCGATCAGCGAGGTGATGCCGCGCTCGAGCAGGTGGGTGAGGATGGAGAGCGCCAGGGCCGCGCCCTCCTGCGGGTCGGTGCCCGCGCCCAGTTCGTCGAGAATGACGAGGGAACGGTCGTCCGCTTTTTTGAGGATGTGGATGATGTTGGTGATGTGGCCGCTGAATGTGCTGAGCGATTGTTCGATGGATTGTTCGTCGCCGATATCGGCCCACACGGAGTGGAAGAATGGAAGTTCCGAGCCGCTCTCGGCGGGGATGTGCAGGCCGCTTTGCGCCATCAACGCCAGCAGGCCAATGGTCTTGAGCGAAACGGTCTTGCCGCCCGTGTTCGGCCCTGTGATGACCACAGCGCGCGTGCCGGGACGCGGATCGAAATCAATCGGGACGACGGTGGCGGGGTCGAGGAGGGGGTGGCGGGCGTGACGAAGGGTGATGGATAATGGAGGATGGCTAACGGTTGTATCTTTTCCCATTCTCGATGATCCATGATCCATCTTGTGCAATATTGGCTCCGAGGCTTTAAGTTCCTCCGCATACTTCGCCTTTGCAAAGACGAGATCGAGGGCAGCCAAGTTTTCCACGCCGTAGTTCAGTTCCTGGCGATGCTCACCCACCAGTGCAGAGAGTTCTGCCAGGATGCGGCGTTCCTCGTCGCGTTCCTGGAGTTCCAGTTCGCGGACAGCGTTGTTGAGTTCCACCACGGGCAACGGCTCGACGAAGAGCGTCGCGCCGCTGGAGGACTGGTCGTGGATGACGGCTTTGATCTGTCCCTTGAACTCGGCGCGCAGCGGAATCACGTAGCGCCCGTCGCGCTGGGTGATGATCTGCTCCTGCAACTTGGAGGCCGATTCCGTCAGGTAGCGTTGCAGGCGCGCCATCAGGCGGTCGCGGGCCACTTTTACTTCGCGGCGCAGGCGCGCCAGCTTTTCGGATGCACTGTCCAGCACTTCGCCACGCTCCGAGAGGACGCGCGTCACTGCATCCACAATGCCGTGTGAGTCAGGCAGGCCGAGGGTGATCTCCGCCAGGCGCGGATATTCATCCGTTTTCTTCTCCAGCGCTTTCTTCAACTCGCGGCACGAGATCAGCGTGGACTTGATGTCCAGCAATTGCTGCGGGTCGAGCACGCCGCCGCGCGCTGCCAGGTCCGCGGCGGGGCGGATGTCGTGCGCGCCGCCAATGCCGATATCCTGGATCGAAAGCAGTGTGCGCGCCTCAGCCGTCTCAGCCAGGCGGGTGGAGGCGAGATCGTAGGATGTGGTTGGATCAAGCGCGCGCGCCAGTTCCATCGAGGCGGAGAAATCACAAAATCCCGCCAGGCGGGCCAGGATCTTCGGGTATTCGAGCACGGTCAGGGTTTTTGCGTCCATTGCGAGGGGAATTATAAACCACAGGCGCAGTATGCTCGCGGGAACCTTTATGTGTTTGTCTTTACGGCAACCGACTTCGAGGGCGACTTGATCGAGTCGCCGGAGTGCCATTTGGAGTGGATCGCGGATGCAGATATCACCCAACTGCCACTCTGGCTGAGCGATGCGATTTTCCTGCCGTGGTTGTTGGCGGGGAAGTTCTTTTCGGCCCGTTTTTTCTATGATGGGGAAGCTTTGTTCGGGCGCGGCCTTCGTTCTATCCACCTTTCCAAGTTGCAAGTTTAGCGAAATTGTTAAGTCCCCCTAAAGTGCCGGCCTTAAGGTTGTAGCTATAATCATCTGCAACCTTATTGAATGAGGAGGGACGATGTCTCGCAAGCCTCTTGAAATTATTCGTGGATTGGCGCTCTTTTTGTTAATGTGGGTGGCTGCAATGGTTGCCGTGCGCCTGCAATTGCTATTCCCACATTCGGTATTGGTCTGGCTAAGCCAAAGCCCCAATCCGCAACAGGCAGTCACTGCCTTCGGGGCTTTTATCGGCAGCGGCATTTTGGGATTACTGCGCCTGGGGATCGAGATTCCAACAGCCAAGCCCTTGATCGCTTCTGAGAAAGTACGCATGTACATTACCGGGATGCCGTTTTGGGCGATCTCCGTAATTTTTGCAATTTCCGTGGCTGGCCTGGTGGTGGTTTTTCCGGCCTGCAGTGCTCCAACTTCAATCGTCTTCACACAGCAGGGAAAGCAGGATGTGTTTCAACCGGGTGATATTCTGATTGCCAATGCCGGGGAAACCCTGGTCCTGTCGGCGCAGGTGGCGCAAAAAGATACGATCCTTTCCTGCAAGTGGCAGTACAGCGGGGACGCTTTTGACGTATTGGGGTCCACCAATGGTTGTGAGACCAGCGTCAAACTGGCCCGCAACCCAGGCAACGGCTACATTACCATGCAAGCCTCACAAAATTTTTGTAACCAGAGTGCGGTGTTTTCCCTGCAAGTACAAGTTATGCCGAAATGAGTTCCTATGCAGCGCCAACATTTGTTATTCATCCTTGTAACTCTGAGCCTGTCTGCTTCGCTGGCAGGCTGCGGCAATCCGGCCTCTGCGGCCAGCCTGGTGAAGATATTGCCTGATATTTGCCAGGCGAGTGTGGGACAGCAAATCCCCCTTACCCTGGATGGCATCATTCCGCCCAATGCCACGATCAACTGGGAAGTAAGCGACGGCGGTATTGCGTTCACCCAACCCGGCTTGAACGCCCTGTTCACAGCCCCGCTCACTCCCACGATCGTGACTGTTTCCGTTTCGATCACATCCGGCACTCCCGGCGTGGAGCTGCCGATCACCCGGCAGTGTACTGTGTTGCCTCTTGATGCAACGCCGACCGTGTCTACGTTACCTTCCATTGACCCGGACCCGAAGTCAGCCGATGCTCCTGCCATCGTGATCAGTGAGGTCATGGCTGATCCATGCGGCGGGACGAAATTCAAAAAATATAATGAGTACGTGGAACTCTATAACAATGGCAACCAGCCCGTGGATGTACGCGGCTGGTGGTTATATGATGGCGGCAATAGCGGGACGCCCGACGCGCTGGCAGCCTGGGATGACCGCCAGCCGGATAGGTCGCCCGGAGATGGCACGGTGACGAATGCCACAGTCATACCTCCGCACCGATTCGCCGTGGTGCTCTCGCCGATTTATGTAGACGGTGAAGAGCCATATCACATGCCTTACAGCTTCCCAAGCGGCACGATCATCTTGACGGTCGCCTCCAGCGACAGTCTCGGCGATGATTATTTCAATATTATCGGCGATGGTTCGGCCCGTGACCCGGTGGTGCTGTATATCGGCAGCGACAGCATCGTAGATAAAGTAATTTCCACGTATGGTTCGCCCATCCTGAGCAAGTACGTTCATGAGATCCGCGACGACTATCGCGATAATATCCCGCTCGACTTGCATGCTTGTGGTTCTGCCGAGCGTGTCAACCCATCCGGGAAGGATGTGTTTGATAACTGGCACGAGGTCAAGGGTGGTTCGCCGGGTGATGCGCCTTATTAACTCACGTTACGCAAAACGTCCCGAAGGTTTGGAGCAAAAGCAAGCCTGAATTACAGAGCCCTCGGGACGGCGCGTCACTTCAGTTATTAATCCGGGTAAGTTCGGAACAGTTTATCCATAACAACAAATTATGGTGGATGGCTGGACGCGAGGCTCGCGTCCAGTTTGTTAATATCGCCCTCGACATGGCGCAATACTTTGGGAAATCCGGTAAAATTTGACGCAAGGCAATGTTGAAATGAACGGCGAAACCATTATTCTTGTAGAAGAAGCTACCATCCTGCTCCTACTGATCGCCTCAGGTGTAGCCATTGCTGCGCGCCGTTTGCGGATTCCCTACACTGTTGGCCTGGTGTTGATCGGCCTGGCCCTGACACTCCTAACCGCACTGGATGTTAAAACCCCGCCTCAGATCATCCTTGCACTGTTGGTGCCGCCCATTATCTTTGAAGCGGCCTTTCACATCCGTCTCGAGGATTTGCGGCGCGACTTTTGGTTGATCCTCCTGCTGGCAGTTCCCGGCGTTGTAATTACAACGTTACTGGTCGGCTGGCTGGTTGCCGAGGGGACAGGGCTGGCCCTGCCGCTTGCCATGGTCTTTGGCGCCATTGTCTCGGCCACAGACCCTGTGGCGGTGGTCGCCTTGTTCCGCAGCATCGGTGCGCCCCGGCGTTTGCAGGTTTTGCTTGAAGGGGAAAGCCTTTTCAATGATGGCACGGCCATCGTCATGTTTGGCCTGATGTTGACCATTGCCGTTGATGGGAAATTCAGCCTGGCAGCCAGCGTGGCGGAATTCCTGACTGTTGCGGGGGGCGGCGTATTGGTGGGGATCATCTTCGGCATGGTCATTTCACAATTGATCGGGCGTGTGGACGATCCACTGGTTGAAACTACCCTGACTATTGTGCTTGCTTTTGGCGCCTATTTATTGTCCGAATACCTCCACGCCAGTGGGGTGCTGGCAGTGGCGGCGGCAGGGATCGTAAATGGCAACGTTGGGCCTAACGGGATGTCGCCAACGACGCGTATTGTCGTGTTCAATTTTTGGGAGACTGCGGCATTCCTGGCGAACTCGTTCATCTTCCTCCTTATCGGCCTCGCGACAGATTTCAAAATCCTGTTCGCAAACTGGCTGCCAATCATTTGGGCAATCCTGGCAGTGTTGGCGGCCCGCCTGGTCAGCATATACGGGTTTTCCATATTTGGGCGCGAGATTCCCTCCAAGTGGAAACATGTGCTATATTGGGGTGGCTTGCGTGGCGCAATCGTGCTGGCCCTGGCCCTGAGTCTGCCCGAAAATGGCGCTTTCGCCCCGGTACGCGGACAGCTGCAGGCCATGGCATTCGGGGTCGTGTTGTTCACCCTGCTCGTCCAGGGCTTTTCCACCGACTGGGTCATCCGGTCGCTCAAGATTATTCAGAGATCGCACATTCAGGAGGAATACGAGCGGCGTCACGCGCGCTTCATTGCCGGACGTGCATCTTTCGATTATTTGCGGCGTATGAACCAGCAGGGCCTGCTCTCTGAACATACCTGGGGACGGCTCGTCCCGCTTCTGGAACGTCAGAATCAAGTGCTGGTGGATGCCATGAAAGAGGTGATCAGCGCCGACCCGGCCGTTGAAGCGGAGGAACTGGATACTGCCCGTCGTGAGGCCATGCGCGCCCAGCGTTCCGCTCTGACGGGGCTTCTACGCGACGGAGTGATCTCCGAAGAGAATTATTCACAACTGATTGCTGAAGTGGATTCCGCCCTGACCGAGGATGTGCAGCCCTGGCCTGAACTTCTGCGCGCCGGCGCCTCCCACACTGTTGACGTCAACAAATTGATGTTTGTTGTGATTCAGGAGCCGGACCTCGAAAACGTGATCAACGCCCTGACCAAGCTTGGCTTTTTTGTGGATCGCCTTCCCAGTATGGGTGGCTACCTGAGCCGGCGCAATGTAACCCTTATCATTGGCCTGCCTCATGGCCGGGAGGAAACGGCTGTC
>JAKANW010000116.1 GCA_021823555.1 Chloroflexota bacterium | reverse complement strand
CAGCCGAAATGCATTGCTTTGTCAATGACGATGAACGAGAGTTGCTGTCCTCCACGGCCAGGCCGATCGTGCTGTTGCGCCGCAAACCTGAATCCAACATTGCCCATGAGGTCGCGCCGAAGCAGGATTGGCTGGGGGTGATGCTGCCGTACACGCCGCTGCATTATCTGCTGCTGGACCGTGGACCGTTGACCGTGGACCGCGACGAGACCATCCACTGTCCATCGTCCACCGTCCTGGTTATGACTAGCGGAAATTTGTCCGAAGAACCCATCGCCACGGACAACGATGAGGCCCGCGAGCGACTCACCAAGCTCGCCGATGCCTTCCTGATGCACGACCGCGACATCCACATCCGATGCGATGACTCAGTTGTGCGGGCGTTTGACAGTAGACCGTTGACTGTGGACCGTGATTCATTGTCCACTGTCCACCGTCCACTGTCCGTTTTCCCTATTCGTCGCTCGCGCGGTTACTCTCCCTTCCCTGTCAAACTCCCCTGGGACGTTCCGCCTCTGCTGGCTGCTGGCTCGGAACTCAAAAACACGTTTTGCATCACGAACAAGAATTATGCTTTCCTGAGTCAGCACATCGGGGATATGGAAAATTACGAGACCTTGCAATCCTTTGAGCAGGGCGTGGAGCATTTCGAGCGCCTGTTTCGGGTAAAGCCTGAAGCCATTGCTTGTGACATGCACCCGAACTATCTGGCCACGCGCTATGCACTGGAACGCGCCGAGCGTGAGAACCTTCCAATCTTCAATATCCAACACCATCACGCTCATATTGCCGCGTGTATGGCCGAGCATGGACTCGAAGAGCCTGTCATCGGCCTGCCATTCGATGGTACAGGCTATGGCGAAGATGGCGCGATCTGGGGCGGGGAAATTTTGGTGGCTGATTACAAGTCCTACCAACGCGCCGCGCATCTGGAATATTTCCCCTTACCGGGCGGGGATGCAGCCATCAAGAAGCCTGCCCGCACCGCCCTGGCTCTGCTGTGGAGCCTCGGCTTAGATTGGGATGAAAGTCTCGCGCCTGTGGCTGAGTTTTGCGCCGAGGATCGGGTCACGCTGCGGATGCAGTTAGAGAAGAAGATCAATACCCCGCTGACCTCCAGCATGGGACGTCTGTTCGATGCGGCGGCGGCGCTGGCGGGCGTGAGACAAAAGGTTAACTATGAGGGACAGGCGGCCATCGAGTTCGAGGCGTTGGCGGACCCGGCTGAGGCGGGGATGTATCCGTTCGGACTGGAGCAGGATCGGGTGCGGGTGAGAGGCGTGGCAGAGGCGTTGGTCAGGGATGTGATGGCGGGAGTCTCCATCCCAAAAATTTCGGCGCGCTTCCACAACGGTCTGGCGCAGTCGGTACGGGATGTCGTTCAGAAAATCGGTGCAGAAACCGGGATCCGGTCGGTCGTTTTGTCTGGCGGAGTCTGGCAGAATATCACCCTACTTGGACGAACTTTGTCACTTTTGAGAAATGATGGAATTGAAGTATACCTGCATAAGGAAGTTCCGACGAATGACGGCGGTCTCTCACTGGGACAGGCCGCAATTGCAGCCATGAGAATGCGAGGTTGATATGTGTTTGGGAGTTCCGGGAAAGATCGTTGAGATTTATGAGAAGGGTGGGTTGAACATGGCCAAGGTGGACTTCGGCGGGATTTTCCGCGAGGCCTGCCTCGATTATGTGCCTGAAGCCAAGGTCGGCGATTATTGCGTGATCCATGTGGGGTTCGCGATCAGCCTGTTGAGCGAAGAGGAAGCAAAGGAAACGCTCGACCTGCTGAAACAGATCACGGATATTGAGGAAGAAATGGGGCCGGGATAAGGTCATTGCGAGCCGCGAGCCTAAACGGCGAGTGGCGAAGCAATCTCCCGATCATCAGGGGGTTGCTTCGCCGGAAAGCGATGCCCTGAGCTTGTCAAAGGGAATGCCCTCCTCGCAACGACATGAGTGAGATGATATGAAATATGTTACTGAATATCGCGATGCCGCGTTGGTGAAGGGCGTGATCGAAGAGATCCGCCGCACCGTGACGCGTCCGTGGACGATGATGGAAATCTGCGGCGGGCAGACTCACGCCATCGTTCGCCACGGGATAGACCAACTGCTCCCGCCTGAGATCGAGTTGGTGCACGGGCCGGGTTGTCCCGTTTGCGTGACGCCGCTGGAACTGATTGACAAGGCGCTGGCGATTGCCTCCCGCCCGGACGTGATCTTCTGTTCGTATGGCGACATGCTGCGCGTGCCCGGCTCACAACGTGACCTGTTCTCGATCAAGGCGCAAGGTGGAGACGTGCGCGTGGTCTATTCGCCGCTGGATGCAGTGACGCTGGCCGGCCAAAACCCCGATAAGCAGGTGGTCTTTTTTGCGATCGGTTTCGAGACAACTGCCCCGCCCAACGTGATGAGCGTGTTGCAGGCGCAACGGCTTGGTTTGAAGAATTTTTCGATCCTGGTTTCACACGTGCGCGTGCCGCCCGCCATCAGCGCCATTTTAAGTTCGTCATCCAACCGGGTGCAAGGATTTTTGCTGGCGGGGCACGTCTGCGCGGTGATGGGGTATTGGGAATATCCGCCGCTGGCGGCGAAGTTCAAAGTCCCGATGGCGGTAACCGGCTTTGAGCCGCTTGACATTGTGCAGGGTATTTTGACGACGGTGCAATTACTCGAAGCGGGCAAAGTGGAAGTCGCCAATGCCTACCAGCGCGCCGTAACCTTTGATGGCCTGAAGCCCGCCCAGGCTGCGATCCACAAGGTCTTCATGGAATGTGACCGCAAGTGGCGCGGCATTGGTATGATCCCGATGAGCGGCTGGTGCCTGCGGCCTGAATTCGAAGATTTCAACGCAGAAAAGCGTTTCGATGTGGAGGCCATCCAGTCGGAGGAATCTCCGCTGTGTATTGCGGGACAAATCCTGCAGGGACTGAAGAAGCCGCACGATTGCCCGGCTTTCGGAAAAGAATGTACGCCGGAGAATCCGCTTGGCGCGACGATGGTTTCATCCGAGGGGGCCTGCGCGGCGTATTATCGGTATGGAAGAGTGTTGATTACGGAAGGATAAAGGAGTCCGCAAGTTCTACTTGCGGATGACCCGAAGCAGAGCTTCGGAGTCCGGAAAATGAGGACTTGCAAGTTCTACTTGCGCAAGTTCCAGGACAATCTGGAAACGGAGCTTCCGGGCACCGCTGGGAGCATGAAAATGGTTGACGTTTACAAACCGCATCTACATACGCCTCCCCATTGGTTTGTATCGAACGCTATTTATATTGTTACAGGTTCTACATTGGACAAGAAGCTTTTATTGAACTCGGAAGAAAAATGTCGTCAATTTTGCGAAACACTTATCAGTCGAGCTGGACTTCTGAAGTGGTCGCTGGATGCCTGGGCCGTTATGCCGAACCATTATCATTTTGTCGCCCGTAGTCCTGAAAATGCAGTCACACTAAAATCGCTAATTCAAGGTGTACATTCCATCAGCGCAAAATTTGTCAATCAAATGGATGCGACGCCAGGACGAAGGGTTTGGCACAACTACTGGGATACTTGCATTCGGAGCGAGACATCGTATTATGCGCGTCTGCAATATGTGATGATGAATCCTGTGAAACATGGACTGGTTCAGAATCCTGAGGATTATCAGTTTTCAAGTTACAAGTACTTTCTTGAGAGTTCCGAATCAGAGTTGCAAGGCAAGGTTCTATCTTGTTATGGCGATGCGCAAATTGCAGATGATTTTTAGAGAGATTGGACGCCGCAAGTTCCGCTTGCGGAATGACCGAAGCAGAGCTTCGGAGTCCGGAAAATGAGGACTCGCAAGTTCTACTTGCGGATGACCCGAAGCAGAGCTTCGGAGTCCGGTAGGTAAATTATGAGCGAAGAAACGGTCAATATCGAAGGCGCGGTCTGCGCGCCGTCCCTGCCCCATAACGAACAAATCGTGATGGGACACGGCGCGGGCGGGCGCATGAGTCACCAGTTGATCCAGAAAGCCTTCCTGCCTGCGTTCCAGAATCCTGCCTTGCAGGCGGGGGATGACGCTGCGCTGGTGGACCCCGGCTTACGCCAGCAGTTGTCCATCAGCACGGATTCGCACGTCGTCTGGCCGTTGTTCTTCCCCGGCGGGGATATTGGCAGGCTGGCCGTGTGTGGCACGGTCAACGATGTGGCCATGCTGGGCGCGAAACCGCTTTATCTCACAGCGGGCTTTATCCTGGAAGAGGGCCTGCAAATGGAGATTCTCCAGCGCGTGATCGCCTCCATGAAGGAAGCTGCCGAGGAAGCAGGTGTGCAGATCGTGGCGGGAGATACGAAAGTAGTACAGCGCGGCAAAGCGGATGGGCTTTACATCACCACCGCAGGCGTTGGCGTTGTCCGCGCTGGCGTCACCATTGGCGGTGCGCAAGCCAAAGAAGGCGATGTCGTCATCCTGTCCGGCTCGATTGGCGATCATGGAATCGCTGTCCTGGGAGCGCGCGGTGAACTGGGATTCCAGTCCAGCCTGCAAAGCGACGTGGCGCCACTCAATCATTTGATCGAAGCCATGCTGGACGCCAGCCCGAATGTCCACGTTTTGCGCGATCCCACCCGCGGCGGATTAGCCACTACACTCAACGAGATTGCGGCTCAATCCAGCCTCGGTATTGTGCTGGATGAGCAAGCCATTCCCGTCCATCCCGAAGTCAATGCGGCCTGCGAGATGCTGGGGTTTGATCCGTTGTATGTGGCTAACGAAGGCAAGCTGGTAACCATGGCGGCGCGTGAAGATGCGGATTCTGTGCTGAAGGCGATGCAAGCGACTCGTTATGGTGAGGGTGCAGTCATCATTGGGGAAGTCGCTGCCGAGCCGCGTGGACGAGTCCTGCTCAAAACGGCGCTGGGCAGCACGCGTGTAGTAGATATGCTGGCAGGTGAGATGCTGCCGCGTATCTGCTGACGAATCCCTGCGCACCTGACGAATCTCAACGCCCAACCCGGCCAGGATTGAGCGTTTATATTTTTTGGAAACGATGGGCTTATAATACCGACATCTCCCGTCCCCAATTTTGGAGAATCTCCCATGGCCCTCGACCTCTCTGTCATCCGCAGCCAGTTCCCTTCCCTTAGTCGTCCTGCCATTTTCTTTGATAACCCTGGGGGGACTCAAATCGCAAAACAATCTCTCGATCGCATCAATCGTTATTTAATCGAATGCAATGCCAATCATGAAGGTGCATTTGAAACCAGTATCGCCTCAGACGCAATTTTGGATGAAGCTCATCGCGCGATGGCGGACTTCTACAATGCTTCATCTCCCGGGGAGATCGTCTTTGGCAACAACATGACTACCCTGACCCTGCATATCAGCCGTTCGATCTCGCGAGAATGGAAAGAAGGGGATGAAATTGTGGTCACACGTCTGGACCATGATGCCAACGTGACACCCTGGGCATTGGCCGCGCAGGATCGAGGAGTCAAAGTCAATTGGGTGGATTTCGATGTGGAAGATGGCACATTGAAATTGGATGATTTGCAAAAAGCCTTGGAGCGAAAACCCTGCCTGTTGGCTGTGGGATACGCGTCCAACTCTCTTGGAACGATCAACCCTGTTGCCAAGATCGTGAAGATGGCGCATGATGTTGGCGCTATGGTGTATATTGATGCCGTTCAATATGCCCCACATGGCCCTATTGATGTTCAGAAATCAGACTGTGATTTCCTGATTTCTTCAGCGTATAAATTTTTCGGAACACATTCCGGGATTTTGTATGGCAAGCGTGAATTATTGGAGAAATTATTTGCCTACAAGGTGCGCCCGGCCACGAACGGACTCCCCGGCAAGTTCGAGACTGGCACGCAAAACCACGAGGGGATCGCGGGCGTGCTGGGCGCGCTGGAATATTTCGAGTGGGTGGGAAACCAGTTTGGCGGCGAACAGGCCGACGGTCTGATGGAGAACGGATATACGGGCCGCGCGCTTGCCTTGAAGAAGGCGATGGCTGCTATCCGCGCCTACGAATTCGAACTGAGCCGGGCGCTTCTTTCCGCCCTTCAATCTGTCCCCGGATTAACGATCTTTGGTCTCACTGACGCTCGTCGCCTCGACGAACGCGTAGCGACCTTCTCCTTCCGCTTAAAGGACATGCACCCGCGTAAGGTGGCGGAACTGCTGGCCGAACAGGGAATCTACGTTTGGGATGGAAACTACTATGCCATTAACGTGACCGAGCGGCTGGGGTTGGAAGATAGCGGCGGCATGGTACGCGTGGGGGCGGCACATTACAACACACTGGATGAAGTGGAGAAACTCAAAGACGCCTTGCTGAAAATCAGCGCAGGATAAATCCTTTTTCGACATTAGCCAAAAATAAACCGGGCATGCAAACCTGCCCGGTTCTGCTTTGTCACCTGTAAATCAGATATCCCAGAATGGCTCCCGCGATCACCAGCCAGACGGGATTGATTTCCGTCAGGGTCAACAAGGCAAAGGCGACGATGGCGATCACTGCCTTGTCTGCATTTTTCAGCAAGCCGGCGCCCCAACCCAGCTTGCTCACATTGAAGACCGAATACGCCATGACATAAGCCGTCCACAGCAGAAGTCCCACGATGATGGGCCGTACAGCTTTCAGCATGGCCTGGACGGTGGGGCTGTCTTTGATGCCAAAGAAAAAAACCACCATGATGAGCATAAGGATGGTCGTTGGCAGGACTGTGCCTGTCACACCGGAGATTGCACCCGGCAGCCCGGCCAGTTTGTAGCCGATGTAGGCGGAGACCTGCGGAGCGATCGGCCCCGGTAGGGCATTGCCGATGGCGAGGGCGTCTGCGAATTCCTCGGCCGTAGCCCAACCGGCAGACGCCACTTCGCGTTGCATCAACCCCATCGAGGCGGGACCGCCGCCCCATGAGAATAACGCCACGCGACTGAAGAGAATAAAAATATCCCAGATTAATTTCCAGTTCATTACCTCTCCTCTCTACCAGTTCCCAAAAGCGGGGCTGGTTTTCCCGGCCGCATATTCTTCGATGCGCTGCCGGTGGCCGGGGCATAGAGTATCGGGCAGCGCATCGAGAGGAAAGAAGCGTAGTTCGGCGATCTCGCTGTCCGGTTGGCCGCCAAGTGAAAAGTCATTGCATAGGAACACGACGTTGTGGTCGCTCTTCAGGTCATCGAACTTGGAGTAGATGCCAACCAGGCTGAACGCGCCCGCCTCCGCCCCCGCTTCTTCCCGGATCTCGCGGCGGGCCGCCGTTTCGACGGTCTCACCGCGCCTCAGGCCGCCTCCGGGCAGGTACCAGCTGCCCCTATCCATATAAGTGTGACGGATGAGCAGCACCTGCCCATCTTTGACCATCATCACGCGCACGCCCAATGTGATGGGACGGAAAACGAATTGGAAGAGCCTGTATAGCAGATAGATCAAGCGGAGCATGTTGAGCTGGCCGCGCGTTAGGAGTGACCCAGGACGGGGTGCGGCTGGTACGGCTCTTCCAGTTGGTTGATCTCTTCCTGGCTCAAGCGGATCTCCAGCGCAGCGATGTTTTCCTCCAGGTGCTGCATCTTGCTGGCGCCGATGATGGGCGCGGTGACGTAGGGCTTGCTCAACACCCAGGCCAATGCCATTTGCGGCCCGCTCACACCGCGCTGTTTGGCCACCTGCTGCACGCGGTCGGCGACAATAAAGTCCTCGTCACGGTAATACATATTTTGGGCATACTCGTCGGTTTTGGCGCGGGTCGTGCTGCCCCAGCCATCCTTGCGATGATTGCCGGCGAAGAAGCCGCGCGCCAGCGGACTCCACGGGATCAGCCCCACACCCTGGTCTACGCAGCAG
>JAKANW010000115.1 GCA_021823555.1 Chloroflexota bacterium | reverse complement strand
CGCTCACCAGCGGATACAATCCGCCAGTGAGACGAAAGACTCGATCTAGGACGGATTTCGTTTGTGGCAATTTTGAGTTCATGGCTCTATTCATCATCATCTGGAGACGCGGAAGATCCGTTACCGCCGCTTTCGGATTCGATCTTGATCTGGGCACGGCGTGCTCCAACCGCCTTGGTCAACTCGCTGGCGGTGGTTGCCAGAATGGTTTGAATATCGGTGGAGCGACGGATCTTGCTGGTAACTTCGTAAAGCATACGCTCACGCTCTGCCTGGCGGCGAATTTGCTCCAGCAGGCGGGCGTTGGCGATGATGGCAGCGAGACTTCCAGCGAGTGTGCCCAGCATTTCTTCGTCGTTTTCTGTGTATGCCGCAATCTGTTCGCTTTCCACGTTGAGAACGCCAAGCAACTCGTTTCGGAAGAGCAAGGGGATGGCCAATTCCGACCGGGTATTCGAGCTAACCTGGATATAGCGGGAATCGTTGGTGACGTCGTCCACGCGCAGCGGGCGGCGGTGGGAAGCCACCCAACCGGTAATTCCTTGCCCCACCGCAACGCGGACATTGTTGATTTCTTCGGAATAACCGATGGCTGCCCGCAATTCCAGGATTTTCCGCTCGCGGTCCATCATCAAAATGGAAACGCGGTCGCCGCCTAGGGTAACCTGCAAGCCTTTGACGGTTGTCTCCAGGGCTTCTTCGAGGGTCGTGCCGGAGGCGGCGGTGGTGGTAATGTGGTGGAGTAAACGATGTTGTGAGAGATGTTCCTGGGTCTCAGCGAAGAGTTCTGTGTTCACCACCGCCACAGCCAACTGGTCCGCTAGGATTTCCAGGGTGCGCAGGTTCTCTTCGGTGAATGCATAAGGTGTGCTGCTCTGTACATCCAGTGCGCCGAGAATGCGCTCGCCCACTTTCAAGGGGATGGCGCCTTCCGCGCGGGTGTCGGGGAGCACTGGGTTGGCATAGTAGGTCGCGTCTTTGGCGGTGTCGTTGACGACAAGTGTCTCGCCGCGTCCGGTCACATAGCCGACGATGGATTTCGAACCGACGCCAAGCTTGTGTCCCATGCGCTTGAGTTGTGTGCCCGCCTCGCCAGTGGCCTCGCGAATGACGGCAAATTCGCCGTGCATGTCGATTAGAAAGACGCTGGCATGATAGAAGTCGAACCGATCGCGAATCAGGTTGACGGCGCGCAAAAGCAGTTCATCCAGGTTGAGCGAACCGCTGATGTCGCGGGCAATTTCGGCCGCGGTTTGAAGTTGCAGGGCGGTACGGCGGCTTTGTTCGAGGAGGCGCACGTTGTTAATCACGCCTGCCATTTGTTTGGCCGCTTCGATCATAAAGGAAAGGTGATGTTCGTCGAATCGATGTTCCTGGTCAGGATCCTGCACGATGAGGGCGCCAATCGCCTCATCTGCGATGAGCAGCGGGACGCCCATCCACGATTTTGCCGGTTTTCCGTGGATTTTCGCCCCGAGCGCCATGGACTGACGTTCCGTATCTTCAACCAACATAAGCGGGCGTTTGGTGCGAATCAGAATGGAGGTGAGACCTTCGCCGAGAGGGAACGGTTCCACCATGTCCACGCGGCCGTCTTCATACAAATATGGAATGTTGATTGAATTGGTCTTGGGATCGTAAAGTGCGACCACAAAACTGTAGTCTCCAATGACGCGGCTGATCTGTTCCTGTAACGTGGCGTAGAATATTTGAACATCGCTTGTGGACAGCATGGTTTGTTGGATGGCGTTCAGCGCCTCCAATTCTGACAGACGCAGTTGAGATTCGTGGAGCGATTCGATTTTTTCCAATGTGGCCGACAGCATGTCTGGGATGACCGTGAATGGCCGGACAACCGCGTTGGTGAGCGGTTGTCCGGGAAGTTCACCGATCATGACCAGGCCATTGACTCGACCATGAACAAAAATGGGCAAGATGGCGCTGCTTTGACAGCCATTATCTTGGAGGAGCTGTATCAACGCGGCTGGAATATTTTCTTCCTTTGCCAGGTCGTTGACCAACACGGGGCCGCTGATCTGCCGTTGAATTTCCGCGGAAGATACGTTCACTATTTTGGGCGCGCCTGTATTGCCCTCACGGAAGGGATTGTAAATTGTAATGGCTTCGGAAGAATCCTTTCCGGTTTTCAATACAATGGCCGGATGCCGGGATTCTTTGACGGCTCTGCTGCTCGTTTCGTATGCTTCCGAAGCATTGACAGCTTGAGCGATGGACAGGGCAACGCGCGCCATGCGGTCAATGCCCGGCGCGGCAAGTTGTTCGTGATCCACCTTTATAGCATTTTGAATGGCCGCCGCGATTTGGTTGCCGAGGGTCTGCAAAACGATGATCATTTCCTCGTCAAAGGTGTTCGGCTCTTCGCTCTGCACATCCAAGACGCCGAGGATTACTCCTCCTAGCATAATGGGGATGCCAATCTCGGCGCGCGTCTTGGGCAGCAATTCGTTGCGGTAGTGAATCGGATCCAGGTCCACGTCCGAGGCGACGCGTGGCTTGAGATTGGCAGAAACCCAGCCAACGATCGAGGAAGAGCCGATCTCGTGCCGGTGACCGCGCTTGAGCATCTCTTCCGCCGAAGGTCCATATGCCGCCCGCAGGCTGGCATATTTTCCCGTCTCTTCGATCATGAAAATGCCGGCGTGGTAGAAGTTAAATCGCTCGACAATCAGTTGGACGGTTTTTTGCAGCAGGTCGTCGATATTGAAGGTGGTAGTGATGCCTTGCGCCACCTCAGCGGCGGTGCGGATTTCACGCGTGCGTTCCTCTACCTGTTCCTTGAGAGATGTATAGAGTGTGTTCAACTGATCTGCCATACGGTTGAAGGCATTGGCCAACACGCCGATTTCGTCGTTGCTTTGCACAGAGGCCCGGCCCGCCAGGTCGCCTTCCGCAAAGCGGTTGGTGATTTCCGAGAGGGAGAGGATTGGTTTCACAACGCGATTTGTGTATGTGGTAATCGCGGCGCCGATCAGAATCGCAAGAACCACAAATACCAAAACCGTGAAGGGGATCAAACTATTCAGCTTGCCAAAGACCGCAGCGGTGGGAACTTCGAGGACGACCCCCGTTCTTAACTTTTCCAGCCAAACGACTTGCGCAATGACGGACGCGCCTGCTTCGTTTTTATACTCGGCTGTTTTCGGTGATAAGCTTTCTGGGGCGGCCTTCATCTGATCTAGAAATTGACCTAATTGGGTACGTTGGTCCAGCGAGGAGGTAAATGGCTTAAGGGTTCCTTTGGAATGGTCGATGCCGATATATCCGCCGTAATTGCTTATAAAGTACGCTCTCGAGGTAATGTTCAATTGCTCAAGTGATTTCAAGATTGCAATTGCTTTTGGCTGCTCATCAATTGCAACCAAAGTGGCTCGGGCTATGCCATCCGAAGTACGATATTGTTCTACGGTTAATAAAACAAATTGCCCTGGATAAAAGGGGGCGAAATCATTTATGCCAAACGATTGCACGTCTGAATTGACCAAGAGGCTGTAATGCGGGTTAGTCTTGATATTTTGGTTTGCCCAGCCCGGTTTGCTGGCAACCAGAACATTGCCGTTTGGATCAAAGATAAAAAACTGGTCGAAGAGCTGGATATTCTCTGCGCGGTTGGCGGCCTCCAGGCTGGCAATAATTTTATCCTGCGCCTCCTTGTAAAAAGGACTGGTATTTCCCTGATGAAGGAGGGTTTGGATGCCGCTCGAAATATCCTTCTGCCTGATGACCAGGCGCAATTGAGTTTGCTTGAAACTCATCTCGTTTTGCACGGTTTGGACCAAATTCTGCACAGGGCCTTGCAGTTGGTTGATCACTTGCTCGCGCAGCATATTTCTGGCAGTAAAAAATGTTGCACCTGCCATCACAATGAGCGGAAGGAATGTAAAAACCAGTAGCGTTCGAGTCATCGAACGCCGGAGACTGCCCTGTCTTTTTTGTTTCCCGTGAGCGATCTGGGGGAGGGAGGATGGAGCCATTGAGGATTATGTATACTCCCAAACTTTTTCACCGCTTAAAATACGGCGAATTTGATAAGGGAATCGGTCCGGGTCCAGAGGCTTTCCCAGAAAACCGTCGAAGCCTGCTTCGCGTGCTTTTCTCATTTGCTCTTCGCTGGCTTCCGCTGTAACCGCAATGATGGGGATGCTCTTCAAATGCTCTGCCGAGCGGATCTTCTTCAACGCACCATATCCATCCTCATAGGGTAGGCGAATGTCCATCAAGATCAAATCCAGGCGTGGCAGCGTATCCGCATATTCAACCACTTCGTACCCTGAGGTTTTCCATTCACAATGAATGCCCAGATACCCCAACATGCGCGCGATCAAAACGAAGTTGGAAACATTGTCTTCGACAACCAACACTGTGGTGTCTTTGGGAATTTGTGGTTTGCGAAGAGGTTGTGTGTCGATGGAAGATGATTCGGTCATTGCTATTTCCTCGCGATGAAACGTTCGATCTGTTGGGCCAGGATGTCGATATCGATCGGCTTTTGAATGTAGCCGTCACATCCAGCCTCAAGCGATTTTTCTCGGTCACCGCGCATTACATTGGCAGTGACCGCAATAATGGGAACAGAATCAAACCCCGGCGTCTGACGGATGCGGGCGGTTAAGGTGTAACCATCGGTTTCCGGCATGTTGATGTCCATCAGAATCAGATCCGGGTGAACAGTGTGGATTTTTTCCAGGGCGTCGTGTGCATTTCCGGCCTCGGACACATCATAACCCTCCGCAGTTAAAACGCGACGGATGAGGAGCCGATTGTCCTGGTTGTCTTCCACATACAAAATCATTTTCTTGTCGGCCATGTTTTACTCCAGCGTGATTCTAACGTGCGGCTGTCGTTCTTTCATAACAGCTACCTTACAATTGCTGCAATTTTTGCAACACCTTACAAATATAAAAAGAAACCGCCGGGTCGATCTGACACGGCGGACAAGCGGAAGAGCGGGTGATGGGACTCGAACCCACGATATTTTGCTTGGGAAGCAAACGTTCTACCACTGAACTACACCCGCAGAACGTTCGGGATTATAGCCAGCCCGCGAGGGTGTGTCAAGCCTCGCTTTGCGCGCCTATGGCTCAACGCCGTCACTGGTCCCGGTTGAGCAGTTTGTGCGCCAGTTCGGTCAATGCTTCACCCGCTTTGCCCTGTGGATCGGCTTCCCGCAGGCTGGACAAGGCCAGGTCAGTCATTTGACGCGCCGCCTCGTGCGATGACCCATAGGCGGACTCTTCCGCCAACAGGCTGGCCACTTCTTCCACCTCTTCGGCTCGAATTGGACCTTTGGCCCAGCGCGCCGCAAACTTGCCTTTTTTCTGCAACCCGAACAACACCGGCAACGACTTTTTGCCTTCCACCAAGTCACTGGCCGCGGACTTTCCGGTGAGGGCTTCGTCACCCCAAATGCCAAGGATGTCATCCTTCACTTGGAAGGCCAGCCCGAGGTAGTGACCGAAGGAACGGTAGGCCTCCTGGGTGGCTTCGTCCGCGCCGCCGAGCAGCGCGCCCAAGTGACAGCAGCCGGCCAAGAGTGCCGCGGTTTTGCCGCTGACCATCGGCCAGTAATTTTCCACGCCCAAGTCGGAGCGGTATTCGTAGGAAATATCCAGGAATTGACCACGTGTCAGGTTGAGGCAGGTGGCGTGCAGAATCTGAGCGGCGCGCACGACCGTTTCGGCCGAGTGGGAGGCGATCAGGTCGGTGATGGCGAGGTTGGAGAGGACGAATAATCCGTCCCCGGCGTTGATGCCCTGCGGCATGCCCCATTTCTTCCAAACGGTGGTCCGGCCGCGGCGTTTGTCGCTGTTATCTTCGATGTCGTCATGGACGAGCGAGAAGTTGTGGACGAGTTCCACCGCGGCCGCGGCGGGCAGCGCTGATTGCCAATCTGCACCGCAGGAGGCGGTGGTCAACAACACCATGAGCGGACGGATGCGTTTGCCAGCGGCCTCCGGGCCGGCGCCTTCGCCGGTCCAGCCCATGTGATAGGTGAGCATCTCGTGGTAGAGGCGCGTGTGCGGTTCGTCCAGGCGGGCGATCTGTTTTTGAAGTTCGACTTCGATGGCGGTGAGGAGTGATTTTATATCCATATTTTTTCGGCGAGTTGAGGCGCAATCCTTTCCATTGAGATGCCGATTACTTGGAATGCGCGTTGGGTTGTGGGGTGATTGGCTGGCGCAAATTATACCTGTAGAGCCAATTTATATGACGCCCAGGTTTGTAAGGTCGCGCTCTAATTTTTGCGGAGAACGATAAGGAAGGGCGGTGAACCCCAGGCGTTGGGCGGATTCCACATTTGGAAGATGATCGTCAATAAAGATGCATTCTTCCGCAGTGCGATGGATGCGACTCAAGGTGTATTGGAAGATGGCCGGCTCAGGTTTGAGCAGGCCGATTTCGCCGGAGATGATCAAGTCGTCAAAGATCGAAACGAAGGGATGAAGCGGACGCGTCAAGGCGAATTTTTCGGCGGAGAAATTGCTCAAAACGTACAGTGGATATCCGGCCTGTTTGAGTCGGCGGGCGAGGACGATGGTTTCGGGTATCACTTCGCGAACGGTATCCTGCCAGTGTTGGTCGAAATAACGAAAGATGTGCGCGTAGTGCGGAAATTGT
Organism: Chloroflexota bacterium; assembly: GCA_021823555.1. The sequence continues at coordinate 1,190 of JAKANW010000115.1, read as the reverse complement.
TCCGAGATAACGGCGAGGCCTTCTTCAAAGGAGCGGCCGCCATCCTGGCGAGTATTCCATTCATAGAAGGAAACCTGTTTGAGGAACGCGTCAACCGCTTGAGGGTCCGGAAAGAAGCGGCCAAAAATGGCGTACAAATTCCATTTGACCAGGACGTTGCCAAAGTCGAAGATGATAGCGCGTGGAGGGTATGTCATGGGGCCGGGTTGGTTGGGATGAGTCTCCAGAGTTCAAAGCCGCCGAAACCGGTCGAACCGAGCAAGGCATATTGGCGGGCGGTCCACTCTCGGAAGACGCCTGCGGTGGGATCGCCGGGATCGTAAAGCAGGACTTCCTTGATGATGAAGCCGTTGGGCGTGTTGTAGTTGGTGACCGAGTAGGCGCGCCCAAGGTCATCGACGCGGTTGACGACCAGCATGTGTTCGAAATTGCCGCCCGTGCCGGCGTAGATGTAGATGAAGTCACCGGGCTGGAGGGGCTGGGTTTCCCAATCGAACTTGTCGATGCGGGTGCGGATGCGCGTGTCGCTGTATCTATCGGGTGGGAAAATGGACTTGAGCAACTCGCGCGCTAGTGGGTCGTCGGGGTTGAGCTGCCAGAATTTGTAGGGAACGGTGGTGATAGGAATTAACCCCGCGGCGCGCAGGATGGCAATTGAGAGCGGGCCGCAGATGAGGGTGGGCGAGCCATAGCCCTTTCCATTGATCGTCTCGCCGATGCGGCGCGCCTCTGAAAAGGTAGGGGCGAGAAATTGAAGCGAGGCATCGTAGAGTTGAATCTGTTGCTCCGGCGAAAGCGGGCCGCTGATGACCAATCCGCCGGTTTTCTCCAGTTCTTGGCCTGGGTCGAGCGTGGGCGTAAAAAGCGGAATGGTGGTTGCGGTGGCTGAAACAGAGGTTGGAAGCGGCGGGTCCATCTCTGGCGGGACAGAGGTGACGGCGGCGGTGGGAGGAATCGGCGTGTCAGAAGGGATGGAAGTGAACGAGGGCGTCAGGGTGTCCAGGAATGCAGGCAGGGGAATGGCAGGAGAAAGACTACCGGGCGAGACAACCATGAACGCGCCGAGAAGCAGACAAAAGAGTACCACGCTGATGGATAAACCGATAAGGATATATTTGAGGTCGCGCAACATGGGGGACAGTATCAGGTGTTAGGTATCAGGTGTCAAGTGACGGGTGCTAGGTAGTTGC
>JAKANW010000114.1 GCA_021823555.1 Chloroflexota bacterium | reverse complement strand
GCCGCGCTCCCATTCGAAGTTGTCCACCAGCGACCAGTGGAAGTAGCCCTTGACCGGCCAGTTGAAGTTGACCGCACGCCACATCTGGTGAATGTGCTGCGCCAGGTAGCGCGGGCGTATATGGTCATCCGCGCATTCCACTCCGTTCTCGGTGACGATGAGCGGCAGGTTGGGGTAGGTCCGCACGGCCCATTTGAGGGTGTCGAAGAACCCCTCAGGGATATTGGCGAGGAAACGATTGTCGCTGAAATCAGCGTCATCGGGAAAACCACTGTGAGTGAAGAGTTCCTTGGAGTTCGCCAGGTTGAACGAGATGGTATCCACCGAGTAATAATTGATGCCGAGATAATCCTGCGTGTCACGCGCTTCCGGGACCTGGATATTTCCAACCGGCGACTTCAACACCCCCGTGCTGATGCCGGACGGGAACGCCATGTTGACGCCTTCATACCGAATGTTGCGCATCAGGATGTCGAGCGGCGACCAGGGAGTCTTGGCCGCCATCGGGCGGTAATGCAGGGCATAGCCCACGCGTGCTTCCGGCTGGATCTCATGGATGGCGCGATAGGCCGCCGCATGAGCGCGCAGCATATTGGCTTCCACTTGCACCGCGCGCTTGATGTCATTCACTCCGGGAGGAAAGGAGCCATTGGCATAACCACTCAGGGCGTACACGTTTGGTTCATTGATCGTACACCACAACGTGACGTATTCCTTCAACGCGTCCACAGTCTTGCGCACGAACTTCTCGAACAGGGGCGCAATGTCTTCCGCCTCCCAGCCAACCTTGCCCGAGTTCCTCGAAGCATCCCACAGCCAGAGCGGGTCACTGAAGTGATGCAGGCTGACCAGCGCGGTCATGTTGCGGTCGCGCAGTCCGCGCAACATGAGACGGTATTTCTCCAACGCGTCTTCATCCCATTTATCAGGCGCGGGTTGGATGCGGCTCCATTCGACCGAGAAGCGATGCGCGTTCTGCCCGCCCTCGGCGGCGCGGTCGAAGTCCTCGCGCCAGCGGCCTCCCCACCAATCGCAGGCCAGACCAGACTTGCCATCGGTATGGCCGTCCTGCTCCCACTGCCACCATTGATTATTGGTATTGTTGCCTTCCACTTGATGAGCAGCAGTGGCGGTTCCCCACAAGAAGCCGCGCGGAAAATGATAGGTTGCCTGAGGCATGGGTTTCTCCTGATACAAATCCTAAAGGTCTTTAAGACCTTTAGGATTTTCTTGCCAGATACGCTAGATATAAAGCGATCGATCCCGCCACCGCTGCGTTGAGCGATTCGATCTGCCCGCGCATGGGCAGCTTGAGCAGGATGTCGCATTTGGATTTGACCAGCGGGCGGATGCCCTCGCCCTCCGAGCCGACCACCAGCCCGAGCGCGCCGCGCAGGTGACGGCTGCCCGCTTCCATCTCCGCCCCGGCCTGGTCCAGTCCGACGATCCACAGTTCCGCGTCCTTGAGCATGTCAATCGCCTGGGACAAGTTCCAGCGTGCAATGCGCAGATGCTCGCTCGCGCCTGATGAGGCATTGACCACTGCCGGCGTCACCTCGACCGTGTGCGCCAGCGGCAGGATCACGCCATGCACGCCGACCGACTCTGCCGTGCGCAAGAGAGTCCCAAAATTCTGCGGGTCGTTGAGCGAGTCGAGCAGCAATACGAAGGGCAGTTCGCTCTTCTGGCGGGCACACTCAAGAATATCGAGCACGTCGCTGTATGGATACGCGCCAACCTCCGCCACCACGCCTTGATGGTTCTGGTGGATCTTGTCCAGCCGCGGGCGCGGCAGTCTTTCGACCAGAATCTTCCGCTCCCTGGCAAGGCGCAGAATTTCATCCAGGCGGCCTTTTTCCTGCGTCCCCTCGGCGACCTGGATGCGAAACACACCCCTGCGCCTGGCGCACAGGATTTCGTAGACGGCATTGCGTGAGTAAATGAATTCCTTCATGAAACCTAACGAAAAAAATCAAATTGTCGACTACCGTCCCGCAGGTTTGAGCGATCCAGCCGCAATTTGCAAAGAAACCTGCGGGACGTTCTGCCGCATGGAATCTAAAGATATGATTTGTTCTCTTCCGCCAGCTTTGACTTTATTTCCTGGAGCATCTCAGTACTGACTGCGCTTTGCGTGATGAAGAGATTGTTCAGCTCTTCAGGATCTGCTTCCAGGTCATAGAGTTCGAAGCGTTCGCCCGTTGGTTCCAGGCGCTTGTATCCAAAATAGTATACGAGCTTATATTTCCCCTTGGTCAACATGACCGTGGCCTGCTGGATCGGAGCATGTTTCTCAGTACCCCTGGCTTGCACAGTATAAATGCTCCGGTCGGGGTTCGGACTCACCTCGCCAAATGGCGGCAGCAGAATCCCCTCAGCCCAGTCCGCTGCTTGCTGGCCGATTACGTGCAACAGCGTGGGCATCACGTCCACCGCGCTGGTTGGCGTGGTCACATCCAGGCGGGTTGTCCGTCCCGGCTCGAAGATCAGCAGGGGGATGTGGACAACGGGCTGGAACAACACGGCTGTGGAGTGACCCTCGATGCCGCGCTCGAACAGCTCACCATGGTCGGCGGTGACCACCACCCAGGTGTTCTTCAACAGCCCGGACGATTCAAGAGAGTCGAACAAGCGACCGAATTCATGGTCAATGTAGAGGATGAACTCATCGTAATTCTCGCGGTCTTCCTGGATGGACACCCCCGTTGTATCCGATGTGGCCGCGTCCGTTGACTTATCGAGGCTGAAAATATCAACCGGTTTGTCCACCGGCTTAAACCCATCATTTCTGAAGCGGCCGTAAAATTCCTTGCGGGTGCGGTAGGGATAGTGGGGCGGTAAAAAGTGGAAATATCCCATAAAAGGCTGCGGGATTTTCTTGAGCCGGTCACCCAGCCAGTCAATGGCCTGTTCGAGCAGGAAATAATTGTCGCCGTTGATCCCTGGAAAGCCGCGCGGAAAGAGTGACTTTAGATTCTTAAGCTGATTGGCTTGCAGCAATTCGTAGAGTCGTGAGAAGAATAGGGAGTAGGCATAGCCTGCATCCCCCTTTTTCATAATACGCGTCCAACTGACGGAACCAATGTCATCGTCGTTCTTGAACAGCGAACTGACAGCCCCATCACTGGTCAGGTAAAGCTGTGTGCGCGGCACCAGTTCGTCCAGGTCCGCGCGGAACTGGTTCAGCAGCGTGTTCACTACATTGTTATGGGAATAGGCAATGCGGTAGTAATCCTGGAAGGCGTGGAAAACGGTCTTGTCTGCGAATGGAACATCCACGGTCGTGTTGAGCGTGAAGGCCCGGTGCGTCCAGGGCAGGGTGCCCGTCAAAAGGGAGGCAGTCCCCGGCGTTGTGAAATTGCCGCCTGCGAAATGGTTGTGATATACGATGGCCCTGTCCGCCAGTTTGGAAAGGTTGGGCATCGTTTCGCGCGGGTATCCATACAGGGAAATGTTATGGGCTGAGAAAGCATCGAAGACAACAACCAGCACGTTCTTTGGCCCGGACTGAAGCGAGCGCGGCAGGCCAAGGGTTTTGACAAGTTGGGAAGTAGCTAGACTGGCCGGCAATAAACCCGCTAGTTTTAGAAAATCGCGGCGATTGAACTGAGGCTTCATCCTTCACCATCCATCATACGTTACGGATAATGACGATCACCAGGCCAATAAAGTCGAAGACGAGATAGAACATGGTCAGCAAGGAGAGGCGATCAATAAGCACTTGCAAAAACTGAAAGAACTTGTCCGACCGCAGCACAAGCCAGGCCGGGACCAGGATCGTTGGAGTGACCACGACAAGGAATGCTATATACATGATCCGCACCGGATGCGCCGTTTGCGCCAGGGAGTTGAGTATCCATCCCGAAGGGGAGATGCCTAAAAGGAAGAAAAGCTGGCTGACCATGGCCCACAGGGAAACGATCAGGGCCAGGATTGTCAACAGGGCAATCCGTCTGTTTTGCCCCCACTGTTTTGAAACGAGGAATCCCAGCAAAACAAGGACGAGAAAAATGGTCACGCTTTCAATCAAGGCAAAGACCAACCCATAGGAGGCCACGCCGACCGCATCCCAGGCGTTGGTGCGATCCGTCAACCAGGAAAGGTCCCTGAAGGCCAGCAGCAGCGTCCAGAGATGAAGTGGGAATGCACACATTAGAAAGAGGGACCAGAGTCCCTGGCGGGAATATCGCTGAGTGAAGAAGTTGGTCAAGGTCTCTCGGTATTTTAAGGAATTACCGGTAAATTATACAACCAATCATTTGCAGGTCAGATACTTGCACCGAACGCACACTTGCCCCAGGCGCTAGTGCTGGGGAGCGCGGTGTTGCCAATCCGAACTGCCAGTGATGATTTCCCTTTAAGAATAAAGTGACCGTCACCTTAAATTCAGAATAACTCTTTATTCTCCCTCACCCAGTTGAACAACCGCTCGATGCCTTCCTCCAGGCTGATCTCCGGCTTCCATCCCAGCTCGCGTTCGGCCTTGCGATAATCGGCATAGAAGACACGCTGGTCGCCGGGGCGCCAGTCGCCGCGCGCCACTTCGATCTTTTTGCCGAGCAGTTTTTCCAGGATTGGCCCGAACTCAGTCCATACGGCCAGCACGTTTTCCGCGCCGCCGCCCATGTTGTAGACCTGTCCCTTTGCGCGGTCAATGTGTTCGATGGCCGCGTCGTAGCCATTCATCAGATCTTCCACGTACAGCACATCGCGCACCTGCTTGCCGTCGCCGTAGATCGTGATCGTGCGCCCCGTCATCGCCGCGATCATCATCCACGCCAGCCAGCCCTGGTCTTCAATGCCAAACTGTCTGGGGCCGTAAATGCAACTTTGACGGAACACAACGGTTGGCAGGTCATAGATGCGGAAGTAGTCGCGCACGTACTGATCGCCGGTGCCCTTGGAACATCCATAGGGCGAATGGAAATCCAACGGCTGGCTCTCCGCCGCGCCGAACGGCAAATCCTTATAATGCCAGCGCGTGGCGTCCTCCACGATCTCCACATCCTCCATGCCGCCGTAGACCTTGTTGGTGGAGGCATACAGGAAGATGGGCTGACGCCCCGAAGCGCGCGCGGCTTCGAGCACGTTGAAGGTGCCGAGGGCGTTGATCTCGAAATCCTCACGCGGGTTGGTAACCGAGGTGGTCACAGTCACCTGACCGGCCAGATGCACGATCACGTCCGCCCCTTTGGCCGCTTCCATTACGGAGGCGGCCTCGCGTACATCCGCGACGATCACGTTAAATGCCTGCGCGCCGAAGGTCTTCTTCAACCACTCCAGGTTGCGCGGCGCCCCGCCGCGGCTGAGATTATCGTAGATGGTAACCTGTTCGCCGCGCGCTAACAGACGATGGACATAGTTGGAGCCGATAAAACCTGCGCCCCCGGTGACAAGGAATTTGCGAGTCATAAGCTTCTCCAAAAGGTTTGATGAGATGATTCTACCATGTGCGCAGCGTGCGCCGACGGACGAACAAATTTACGGCCAGCAAGCCAAACAGGAACCCGCCTACGTGAGCCCACCAGGCGATCCCGCCGCTGTCGGCCCCGCTCATGGTTGTGATGCCGGAGAATAATTGCAGGATAAACCAGAAAATCAGAAAGACGTACGCTGGGATCTCGATCAACGTAAAGATGAACAAGATCGGCACAAAACTTAGGATGTGCGCCTGCGGGAACAGAAGCAGATACGCACCCAGCACGCCTGCGATCGCGCCGCTGGCTCCGATCATCGGGACGGAACTTTGCGGCTGCACGTATGCATCCAGCAAGCCGGCGGCCACGCCGCACAAAAGATAAAAGACCAGGTAGCGGACGTGGCCCAGGCGGTCTTCCACGTTATCGCCAAAGATGAATAACACCCACATGTTACTCAAAATGTGCAGCCAGCCGCCGTGCAGGAACATGGCCGAGAAAATGGTGATCCAGGCCTGGGATGGGTTTACCAGCAAGTGCACCGGGATGAGTCCCCACGTTTCGATCAGCCTCTTGAGTCCCGCCGGGCTAAATTGCAGCTCGTATAAAAAGGCCAGCGCGTTGGCGGCGATCAACATCCAGTTGGCGACCGGGAACCTGCGGGAGTGCAGCGTGTCATACAGGGGAAACATTTTTACCCGTTTTCGTCTACTTCTATCTTTGCTTTCGATCTAAAGTTCACCAGGTCCTGATAAATGCCTGAAAGCGTCTGGCCTTCACTGGCCAGACCGATGAAACCGATCACGCCGCTGTTGAGATAGTTATAAAGGCGCGCCGTCAGCGCCACTGCCAGCGAGGTGGACTGGTCGCCGCTCAGCAGGGTCAACGCGCCGCCGAAAGCGCCCTCGAAAGTGCCCACTGCGCCGGGCAGGGACGGGATCGCGCCGCCGAAGGCCGCCGCGCCCAACCCGAACAATCCCCATGCTGGTTGCGCCTGCGGGAAGAAGGCCAGGATCATCAAGTAGTAAGCCAGGAGGCCAATCACATAGTTGACCGCCATCCAGAATAGGAAGCGGGCGAAGACCCAGCCATCGGTGATGACTGCCAGGCCTTCCAGGAAAGATTCGAGCACGCTGCCGCCGAAGCGCTCCAGGACCGGCCAGCGCTGGCTCAACTTATGGAAGACATCCAGCGCCCACGCCCGGTTGCGCGCCAGGATGTAGAGTACGATCAGCCCGATCACCACGGCTACGCCCACGATGATGCCGATCCTTTGCGAGCCTTCCCCGCCGACCACAAAGGGCAGCGCGGCCAGCAGGATGGCTGCCGAGATGCCCAGGTCCACGGCGCGCTCGATGACGATGGTCGGCAGGCTTTCGACAAATTGCAGGCTGGATTTACGGCTGAGCAGGAAGGCGCGCCCCAGTTCACCGAGACGGAAGGGTAGGAAATTGTTCAACAAATAGCCTTCCCCCAGTGTGAAGAGAACAACCTTGTAAGGAGCGCGCTCGCGCAGCAGGGTCCGCCAGACGATGGCGCGCACAACCATCCACACAAAGGACAGGAGCATGGCCACCGCCAGGATCCAATAATTGGCAGTGCGGATGGCGTGCAGCATGGCGCGGAAGTCCACGAAATATAAAATGGCCGCGATCAGCAGGATGCTGATGATGGCGCCAGGCAGCCAGCGTTTGATATCTTTCATAATTAATTAACTTTGCCCTGAGTGGAGGTCGAGTAGGCGGTGTTCGTCCGCCGTATCGAGACCGAAATCGAAGGGCGCTTCGACTGCGCGCCTTGCTCTGTTCGGCGTTCCGCTCAACGCGAATATCACTCCTCTTCCAGTTTGAGTACAGCCATGAACGCCTCTTGCGGGATCTCCACGTTGCCGATCATCTTCAGGCGTTTCTTGCCCTTCTTTTGTTTCTCAAGCAGTTTCTTCTTGCGGGTGATGTCGCCGCCGTAGCATTTGGCCAGCACATCCTTGCGCGTGGCTTTGACGTTGGCGCGTGAGATCACGCGTCCGCCCGCGGAGGCCTGGACGGCCACATCGAACAACTGCCGCGGGATCAGTTCCTTGAGCTTGGTGATGAGCCGCTGGCCTTTGTGGTAGGCGTCCTTTTCGTGGACAATGGCTGCCAGCGCATCCACAGGTTCGCCATTCACGAGGACTTCGAGTTTCTGCAATTTATCCGGGCGATATTCGAGGAATTGATAATCGAGCGAGGCATAGCCTTTGGTGCGCGATTTCAGCTCGTCGAAGAAATCCACGATGATCTCGGAGAGCGGGATCTCGTAATTGAGCTGCACGCGGTGCGGGGCGGGATACTCCTGCGACTTGAAGACCCCGCGCCGCTTGGTGACCAGGTCCATGATTGGGCCGTAGTAATCGGTGGGGGTGATGATCTCGATGGTCATCCACGGCT
>JAKANW010000113.1 GCA_021823555.1 Chloroflexota bacterium | reverse complement strand
ACTTGCGTTTGCTTCCCCTTGAAGATAAGTGAGAATGATTTCAACGGAACGCCTCGACCGCGCAAACACCACAGACTGCACATCCTGGGCAAGCAGGTCTTGCGTCAGACGCACAGCTTCGAGCAGGGAACTTTTCCGCAGGCCGAGGGCTTCGTCCACAACAGGCGGGTTGTAGACAATGAAGTGACGCGGGCCGCGCGCCGAACCATCCTGGTCAATCAAGTGGACGGGCGCTTCGATGAGACGTTCGGCCAATTCATGCGGGTTGCCGATGGTGGCCGAGGCGAGGATGAATTGCGGCTGCGCGCCGTAGAACTTTGCCACACGCTGGACACGTCTCAACACGTTGGCAACGTGCGAGCCAAAGACGCCGCGGTAGGTGTGGGCTTCGTCAATGACGATGAATTTTAGATCCGTGAAGAACTCAACCCAGTTGGTGTGATGCGGCAGGATTCCGGTATGCAGCATGTCCGGGTTGGTGAGGATAACGCGGGCTTGCTTGCGGATGGCAGGACGGTCTTTTTGCGGGGTGTCGCCGTCGTAAATGCCAGTGGACAGTGACCAGCATTCAGTGTTCAGTAAGCGGTGGTCAGTGGGGAGTTGTCGCCCGAGGACCGATAACTGTTTACTGATGACTGACAACTGATCCTGCGCCAGGGCTTTGGTTGGGAAGAGATACAGGGCACGCACCTGCGGGTCTTCGAGCAGGGAGGCAAATACAGGCAGGTTATAGGCCAGGGTCTTGCCGCTGGCGGTGCCGGTGGCGAGGATGATGTTCTCGCCCGCGCGGGCATGAGTCCAGGCTTTAGACTGGTGGGAATAAAGGGAGTGGATGCCAGACGCGATCAAAGTCTGTTTAACGGGAGCAGGCAGATCGGTCGGAAAGGGAAGCGTGTGAGCAGGTTGCGCGGGCAGAGTCCGCCAGGCAGCCAGGTTGGGCGCGGTGAGCGGGTCACGCTTCCACAGGTCGAGCAGGGCAGCCAACGACATGGGGTTTTAGTACTTGATCACACGGGAAGGCAGTTTGAGGCCTGAGATGGAAAGATCGAGTGGTTCGGATTGAATGCCTGCGTTAGGAGGCAATTGCTCGAAGGCAGCTTCGGTGATGAGAATTTCGCCGGGGCCGGCGGTGTCTTCACCGAGCTTGCTGGCGCGGTTGACAGCCATGCCAAAATAATCGGGGCCGCCGATGAGTAGAATCTTGCCGAAATCAATGCCGATGCCTACGCGGGTATCGAAATCTTCGTGGGCATGCACATTGATCTCGTCAAAGGCTTTGTGCAGGGCAATGGCGGCTTTTACAGTGGAGAGCACATCATCAAACATGGCAAAGCAGTTGTCGGCCTCGAATTTGACCACCTGTCCACCTGCCTGTTCGATGACGGGCTGGGAGGTCAACTGCATACGCCGCACCATGGAAAGGTTGTAAACGATGCCATAACGTTCTGTGAGGAAGGAGAAGCGTGAGACATCCATGACGAGGACGGCTTTGGCTGCGCCGAATTCCTGCCACAGCCGCTCCTCGATCTGGGCGCGTTCCACCTTGTTGCTTTCTCCCACGTACTGGAGCAGGTAAGCTTCAAACCGTTTGTCCATACTGACTCCTAATTTTCTGCCCTCACCGCGCTAAGGTTTAGTTTGCGGAAGGCCAACGCGCCAACTCCAAGCGGGACCCAGAAAGTGAAGGCGCGATACGCAAGAGTAACGACCACCGACTGGCTCCAATCCACGCTCAGGGAAGCGAGCGCCAGCGCCATGACGCCCTCCACTACGCCAATTCCCGAGGGAGTGGGCGAAACGATCATAAACAGATAGCCAATGGAAAAGCCCCCGATGAGCGTGCCAGCAGAATACGGGACATTGAAAGCCAGAAAGGAACATCCCAAGACGCTCATCAACAGGGCTTTGTTGAGCAATCCCCACAGGATGGGGCGCAGCAGGTGAACGGGGTGCTTCGTAATGCCGGAGAGACCGTCTGCAATTTCCCGGGCAAACTCATGGGCGCGCTCCTCGCTGAGGTAATTACGGTGAATGAAAAATTGCACGAAACGATTGACCAACCGCGCCATGGCCGCCAGCACGTTTCCAAGCGTCACAGCTGAGCGATAACCAAGATAAAGCATGGCGGCGATCGCGCAGGCAATGGAGAACAGAATCAAAGAGGCGGTGATCTCGCCCGCGCTCAGGTTGTTGCGCCGGGAGAGCACGACCAGGCCCAGGGCAAGAATGCACAGGAAGGCGGCTTCATCGAAGAGAAGGAACAAAGCCGCGGCAACGGTAGCCTTTCCAGAAGGATGCCCGCGGCGTTTGGCTTCAGCGGCGAACAGAGCCACACCGCCCATGCCTGCGGTGGGAGCGACCACATTGATGAAGGTGACGGCAACGGCGATCAGGCTCAGGGTCAGGGTGGACTCATCCATGCCGAGCAGGCGAAAGATCGAGCGGAACATTCGCCCAATGACAAAGAACCAGGCGAATTGAATGCACAACGCCAGCAGGAGATACCAAGGATTTCCACGCTTCACAGTTTGGAGGATGTTTCCTAATTCCCCAAAACTTAGAATAACCAGCGCCACACCGAGGAAGAGGATCACCACAAAGATGAATTTACGCATGTGCGGTCATTATACACATAAAAAACTCCCGCAAGGTTTTACCCTGCGGGAGCGGTTGGTCATGGGAAACATGGATTAGCTGCGGCGGCGTCCGCCCATGCCACCAACGAGGCTGACAAAGTATAGCAACTGGAGAATGGCTGTTGCCAGCCCGGCCACGTAGGTCATTGCTGCTGCATTGAGCACATGGTTGACGCCCGCCTGTTCATCCTCCCCGGCGATGATGCCGGTTTCGGCCAGCAGGCGTTTGGCGCGCGCCGAAGCGTTCAATTCCACGGGCAGGGTAGCCAGGGCAAAGAGCGCGCCGCCGGAAAAGACCAGCACGCCCAGCCAGGCCAGGTTGGTCATGCGCAGGAACAGACCTGCAAGGATCATGATCCAGCCGAGCCAGGAACCAATGTTGACGGCCGGCACCAGCGCGGCGCGGAATCGGAGCGGAATATAGTCTTCATAATCCTGCATGGCATGACCGAGTTCATGAGCAGCGACAGCCACCGCTGCCACGGAGGCGCTGTTGGCAACGCCTTGTGACAGGTTCAGGACCTTGGTACGCGGATCGTAATTATCGGTCAATTGGCCGCCAATATTTTGGATCTGGACACCGCTCAGGCCGCCGCTCATGATCAGGCGCTGGGCAGCCTGCGCACCGGTCAACCGGCTGCGGACGGGAACCTGGCTCCATTTGCGGTAAGCCGAATTGACATACCAGGAGGCCAGCATGACCAGGAGAAATCCTGGCAGCATAAAGATTAAGTAGGTTGGGTCGAAGAAGAACATTTTTCTCCTTTTCCGCTACGGGATGGGTGTAGGCGTAGGGGTCGGAATAGAAGTTGGGATAGGTTGGTTATTGATGAGAGCCATCACAGTTTGGATGGCGGCATCCAATTGCGGGTCGCGTCCGGCTTGATAGTCGGCGGGGGTACGTTCCACATAGACATCGGGAGTCAATCCCAATTTATCAATCGTATGGCCGTTCGGGGTCAGCCAGCGTGCAATGGTCACGCGCACAGCACCCTGGTCGTTGGAGAGCGGCACCCAGTTTTGGACGGTGCCTTTCCCATAGGAAGTCACCCCCACCAGTTTGGCGCGTCCATAATCCTGCAAGGCCCCAGCTGTGATCTCTGAAGCGGATGCCGAACCTTCGTTAATCAGCACAGCCATTGGGATGCTGGTATCGGTTGCCATTCCACCGGGAATCACGTCATACGGCTTTTTAGTCCCATCGCCATATTTCTCGTAAAGCACCACGCCTTTACCTACGAACTGTGAAACGACCTCCACGGCTGTTTGCAGGTACCCGCCGCCGTTGAAACGCAGGTCAAGGATAATACCCTTGGGGTGTTGCGCCATCAAGGTTTTAAGGGTAGCAGTTAATTCTGACGTGGTTTTATCGCCAAAAGTCGTGATCTGGATGTAAGCGATGCCATTGTCCAGCATCTTGCCGGTGGCGCTGGGGATATTGATCTTAGCGCGCACGATGTCGAACTCCAGCAGTGCAACTTCACCTGCGCGCTTGATCGTCAGGTGAACGGTCGTTCCTGCCGGACCGAGGACTTTCTGGTGCGCCACTTCAGCATTCACACCGGTCATATCCTGACCGTCAATCTTGACGATTTGGTCGCCGGGCCGCAATCCGGCCTTATCGGCGGGTGAACCAGGGATGGGACTGGTAATGGTCAGGTAGTCACCACTGGTATCCACGTAGGCGCCGATGCCTTCGTAAGAACCGGCCAATTCCGTGGTGGCGGCCTTATAGGTCTGCGGATCCATGTACGTTGTGTGCGCGTCGCCCAGAGACTGCAACATGCCGCTGATGGCGCCCTGCATGAGTTTTACGTCATCCACGGGTTGATCCACGTATTCCTGGTGGATAATATTCCACGCTTCCCAGAAGGGTTTGAAGAGCGTCTGCGCGTCCTGGGGCGTGGCAGCCTGTTGGTCGGTCGAGGGGGCGGAATTGACGACCGGAGCCGGCAGGGCCTGTCCGTTCATGGCGGGCAGGAAATGCCCCACCACGAAGCCTCCAGAGAACGAAGCAACGCCGACGAATACGACGACCAGAATGACTAAGATAACTTTCAGGGTTTTATTCACAGTTTTCTCCAGGCAAAATGCCAGTTGATCACTAAGATTTTTATCATGGCGGGATTAAAGGCGGATGAAATGATTATATACGTTTTGTAAAATATCCTGTGGAACAGTCTCCACCCTTTCCTACTTGTCCTGTCTCTGCTCCCCGGCAAGTTCCTGCATTTTCTGGCGCAGCTCATCATAGGGCTGATTGCTTTTTTCCGTAGGCTTTCTGAGAGTTTCGCCGAGGGCCCGCATCCAGCGATGGTCGCCGCGCGTGACGCCGCGCACAATGCCGAACATGGCCGCGTTGACAAGCACGATGACCCCGATGGTCACGAGCAGGACAATCAAAGCATTTGTGTTCATTTTTCCTACAACTCCTCCAGCCTGACCAACCCGTAGCGCACCGCCATCAAAGCAGCCTGTGTGCGGTCGCTGACGCCCAGTTTCATCAGCACGCCGCTTACGTAGCCCTTCACCGTCATCTCGGTCAGGGAGAGTTCGGCAGCGATCTCTTTGTTGCTCAAACCATGCGCCAGGGATTTCAAAATATCGCGCTCGCGTTCGGTCAACGATTCAAACGGGTCCTCGGGCATGGAGGCGCGTGCCATCAACCGCTTTGCAATTTCGGGGTGCAGTTGCGGCCGGCCTTTGGCTGCGCCGCGAATAGCCTCGATCAAATCGTCGCCATCCATTTCCTTCAACAAAAAGCCGCTCGCCCCGGCGCGCAAGGCAGCATACAAATGAGCGTCATCGCTGAACGTAGTCAGGATCAAAACCGGCAGTTCGGGGAATTCGGGCCGCACTTGCTCGAGCGTTTCCACGCCATCCAATTCCGGCATTTGCAGGTCAAGCAGCACCACATCCGGTTTGTGCCTGCGGATCAGTTCCAACACGCCTGCGCCGCTGGCAGCCTCACCCGCCACCTGCATATCTTTTTCAGCGTCAATCGTCATCCGCAGCCCGCGGCGAACGATTTGATGATCGTCTACGATCAGGATTTTGAGCATGGCGTCTTTCCTGGACTCGGCGTCACTTTGGCAAAGGTAAACTGAATGCGAGCATTGTACCGCGCCCTGTCTCTGACTCGATCTTGAAATCCCCGCCCAGGGCCAGCACGCGTTCCCTCATACCGCGCAAGCCGTAATGTCCAGCAGGCAGCCCATTCGCATCAAAACCCGCGCCGTCGTCCACCACCTGTACACACAGCATCGCATCCCGTTTCACTTCGATCTTCGCCGTCCGGCGGCCGCTATGTTTGACGATGTTTTGCAGCGCCTCACGGACGACCCACAACGCCGTCTCCGCAATACTGGATGGGATGACTAAGTCCACGGGCGAATCTACTTCGACGGCCAACAGCGGTCCCCCTTCCGGTCCCGTTTTTCGGGACAACGCTTCACACTGGCTTTGAATGGCCTCCGTTAAATTGACCACCTCCTCCGCTGACGCGTTCCGCAGTTGGTCGAGCAGCAGGCGCATCTCGCGCAGAATCTCGCTGGCAAGATTTTCCAGTTCGGCCAGATCCTTCTTGAAAGGCTCAGGCGCGGAGGCTTTCAAGCCGCGCGCCATCAGGTGCATCCCAAAGATGGACTGGGTGACAGAATCGTGCAGGTCACGGGCGATGCGCTGTCGCTCCTGGTAGGCGGCAATGGCTTGCTGGTCGGCCAAGGCCTGGGCAGTCTGTTCTTTCACGCGTTGTTCCAGGGTCTGGTTCAGTTCATACAACGACTCGTATGCATTGGCATAGGCCAGGGCCAACGCAGCCTGTCCTGCCAACGCCTGCAAACGCATACGTTCCTCCGCATCATAGACCGGCCCGCCCCGGCGCGGTCCCAACCAGTAACCGCCGAAATTGACACTACCCGCCATCAATCGCGTGCTCCAGGCGGGCGTGAGATGCGCGGGCGGAACGTCCGGCTCGGGGAACAATTTGAGCGCGGCCCACTCTGCCCCGACTTGCGCCGGGAAAATATCATTGAGCAGATGAATGATCTCTTCCCGGCGGTTGGCGCGCGCCAGGGAGTTCTGCATCAATTGGACGGCAGCCTGGAATTTAAGCCGGTCTGGGTAGAGCAATTTATCGAGCCAGGTTTGAGTGAAGCGGCGCGCCGGCTCAAAGAGCAGCGCCGCCGCGAACAAACTGATGAAAGGCGCCAGCGGACGCGAAGTCAGGGACGCGGCAAACAGGTCGCTCAGCGCGGCGGTTATTCCCAGATACAGCGTAAGCAACGCCAGTGAAACGGCGCCATACACCAGGGTCCGGCGCAGGAGGCGGTCAATCCCAAACAAGTCGTGCCGCAGAACGGCATACGTTAATCCGAATGGCACGAAAAGTTGGAAGACCAGCATTAAGTCATAGGGAAAGATCTTCAGGCCGAACGCCAGGGTCAACGGGCGCAGCCAGAGCGGGACTTCCGCCACCAGCACGCCAAACAGGATGACGCGCGCCTGGCGGGCATAGTGAGCATTTTCCGGCGCAGGGTCGCGCGTGATGGTCAGCAGGTTCCAAATAAAGAAACCGATCACAGCCGTGAACCACAAAAAAGCCAAAGCTCCGGTGAGCAGCCGCTGCCACGCCGCGGAACTAAAAATCAATGCAGCGAAGATTGCCGCCGAAAACACATACCCGCCCAGCAGAGTCTGGTCTGACATGCGCGTCGGACGCGGAAAGCGCGCGCTGACGTGGATGGCCATTGGCAACAGAATGGCTGCATTTAGCAATCGCAGAAACAAATAAGGTGAGATGAGAGCAAAGGTGGGAAGGCCGGGATGCAGGGTTGGCAGGTCCCCCACATCGAAGGGAACGAGGAGAACAAAAGCAAAGACGGCCGCGAAGCAGGCGATCAAAGTGTGACTGGATCGCGGGCGCACCAGGGCGGGCAACAATCCCATCAGGAGCATTAGGATAGCTACTCCTGCCGAAAGAGGCGTCGTCACCGCACGGATGGATTGTCCGCTGGCTTGCGCCGCCCACCCCAGAGAGAGGATTTCAAGCAGGATTGCGCCTGCAATTGGGGCGAAGAGAAGAAAGGTCTTCTTCATTGGTTTGATTGTAGATTGGGAGAGGGGAAGGGTCAAGTAGCAAAGGGGTGAGCCGGGGCAGAGATACTTCGCGGAGTTTATCCTGAGCGAAGCCGAAAGGCTCAGCCTGATA
>JAKANW010000112.1 GCA_021823555.1 Chloroflexota bacterium | reverse complement strand
TCTGTGCATCCGCGCGGCGGGAATCGGCCCGGGCGACCTGGTCATTACCACGCCGTTTTCGTTCGTGGCTTCGTCGAATGTGCTGTTGTTCGAAAATGCGGTCCCCGTCTTTGTGGATATTGACCCGCGCACGGGAAATATCAACCCCGAACTCGTCGCAGACGCAGCACACAACATCGAAAAATATCTCCCACGCAACACGCAACACGAGTCTCGATACACAAAGAACGCTACTCGACCATCGAACATGCTAAAAGCCATCCTGCCCGTGGATGTCTTTGGCCAGCCTGCCGACATGGACGCGATCCGTGTTGTGGCGAAGGAACATGGCCTGAAGGTCATCGAGGATTCCTGTGAAGCGCTCGGCGCGACGTACAAAGGCAGGCAGGCGGGGACATTGGGTGACTTTGGCGTGTTTGCGTTCTACCCCAACAAACAGATCACCACCGGCGAAGGCGGTGTGATCGTCACCAACGATGACAAAGCCGCGGACTTCATGCGCGCCCTGCGCAACCAAGGACGCGCTCCCGGCGACACGTGGCTGCAGCATACCTACCTGGGCTACAACTATCGCATTGATGAGATGTCAGCCGCACTGGGCGAAGCGCAAATGCACAGGCTGGAGGAATTGCTGACGAAACGGGAACAGGCGGCGGCCTGGTACGAAGCGAGGCTGTCCGAAATTCCGGGCGTGGAAGTTCCGTACGTTGAACCGTCCACGACGCGCATGTCGTGGTTCGTCTATGTCATCCGCTTTGACGCAAAACTAAACCGCGACGCGATTGCAAAGAAACTCGATGCACGCGGTATTCCCGTCCGCCCATACTTCCTGCCGATCCACCTGCAGCCATACATGGCCGAACGCTTCGGTTGGCGCGAGGGCGACTTCCCCGTGACCGAAGACCTGGGACGGCGCGGGCTGGCCATCCCGTTCAGCGGTGTGATGGCCGAGGAACAGGTGGAGGCAGTCTGCCAGGCCATACGCGCCGTTCTCTCGGAAGCGTAAATTTTCCACACCTTATGAATCCCGATCTTTTCCCGCCTCCCAAACGGCTCGGACTGACCATCCATGTTGTGATGTTGTTGGTCCTGGGGTTGGCCAGTACATGGGGGTTTATCAACTTGTCGCTCGCTGAGGTCGGCCCTGCATTCCTGGTTTACCTGCTGGCAGCTCTGGTGTCTTTCATCCCATTGCCATTCATCGGGTATCGGGCCTACGCACTACTGCACGCAGATTATCATCTCGGCCGCGATAACCTTTCTATTCACTGGGGATTGCGGGTGGAAGAGATCCCGCTTTCAGATATCGAGTGGGTGCGCCCAGCTTCTGATTTGACAACCCCGCTGTCTCTGCCCTGGCCCCCGATCCCTGGCGCCATTCTGGGTTTGCGCCGCCACCGTGACCTGGGACTCATCGAATTCATTGCATCCGAATCGAAGAACCTGTTGCTGGTAGCGACCGCCCGCCGCGTCTTTGCCATCTCACCCGCCGAGGCGGCTACCTTTGTGCAGACTTTTGCGCGTTCGGTGGAGATGGGCAGTCTCACGCCGACCGAGGCGCGCTCGCTCTACCCAACCTTTGTCATTGCGCGCGCCTGGGAAAGCTCGCTGGCACGCTACCTGTGGTTGAGCGGTTTGTTCCTGAACCTGGGCCTATTCGCCTGGGTCAGTTTCCTGATTCCCACGCTGCAGCGCGTGGTCCTGGATTTGCAACCCGGAAGTAGCCCGGCTGCAGCCGTCCCATCCACGCAATTGATCCTGCTGCCGCTGGCAAGCACTCTGCTGACAATCGCCGGATGGCTGGCAGGGTTGTATTTCTATCGCTGGGAGAAAGAACGCCCGCTGGCCTTCGTGGTCTGGGCTTCGGGTACGGTCAGTAGCCTGGCTTTTCTGATCGCAGTCCTGTTTATTATCTCCACCCCCGCCTGACATGCAGTTGCTCTACGGTTTCATCCTCGCCATCCTCGTCGCTTTCCTGGCTTATCGCGCCCACAGCCTGAGTCGTAGCGGCGCGTTCGCTGCGACATTGGTCGGCACGATCATCTTCGGGATTGGCGGCTGGCAATGGGCCATCCTTCTGCTGATTTTTTTCATCACCTCCTCCGCACTCAGCCGGGCTTTCAAGGAACGCAAGATTGGGCTGAATGAGAAATTCTCCAAAGGCCACGAACGTGACGCCGGGCAGGTCTTCGGCAACGGCGGCCTGGCGACTCTCTTCGCCGCCCTGCATTTCTTCTTCCCCGCAGCGTTCTGGCCCTGGCTGGGATTTGCCGCCGCGCTGGCTGCGGTCAATGCAGACACCTGGGCAACTGAACTCGGTGTACTGAATCCCACTGCCCCGCGCCTGATCTCGGACCTGAAAAAGCGCGTCGAAAAAGGCACCTCGGGCGGGGTCTCGTTATGGGGAACGGGCGCGGCCCTGTTAGGTTCCGCCGTCATCGCCCTACCCGCAGCGTTTCTCTCCCCCACTGGAAACTGGTCACTGCATCATTGGTCGCTATTCCTACTGGTTACTGTATCGGGCCTCGCCGGCTCCCTGTTCGACTCCTTGCTCGGCGCGACCGTGCAGGCTATGTACTATTGCCCCACCTGCCACAAAGAGACCGAACGTTACCCCGTCCACGCCTGCGGCGCACAGACGACTCAAATCCGCGGCTGGAGCTGGCTGGATAATGATTGGGTCAATCTTGCATGCAGCGCGGCGGGAGTGATCCTGGCACTGCTTTCAATAGGATTACTTCTATGACAGATCCCACCCAACGATTTTCAAACCGGGTCGAAAATTACATCAAATACAGACCCACCTACCCGCCGGAAGTCATAGATGTCCTGCGGGAGGAATGTCAACTCACTCCCATTGACTTGATCGCCGATATTGGTTCCGGCACCGGCATCCTGGCCGGAATATTTTTAAACAATGGCAACCAGGTCTTCGCGGTGGAACCCAATCGTGAAATGCGGCAAGCGGGCGAGCGGCTGTTCGGCAACAAACCCGGCTTCCACAGCGTGGACGCAAAAGCGGAAGCGACTACCCTGCCCGATCACAGCGTGGATTTCATTGCTGCCGGGCAGGCCTTCCACTGGTTTGACCGGGAGAAGGCGCGGGAGGAGTTTCTGCGCATTCTCAAGCTGGGCGGCTGGGTCATTTTGGTTTGGAATGATCGGGAGATAGATACCACCCCGTTTCTGATCGAGTATGAACAATTGCTGAAACGATACGCCACAGATTACGATCAGGTCAACCACAAGTTAGTGGACGAGACCATCCTGGGCCGCTTCTATCGGACGCACGGTTTCAAACTTAAAGTCTTCGATAACTTGCAGCGATTCGATTTCACAGGCCTGGAGGGCCGGCTGCTTTCTTCCTCCTATGCGCCGGAGGCGGGGCATCCCAATCATGCGCCCATGCTGGCGGAACTGGAACGAATCTTTCAGGCGCATCAGGTGAACGGTCGGGTTGAATTCGTGTATAAGACCACGATGTACTATGGTCAGTTGTAAAGCCTGGCCGGTCAGTACGTCACACCGGGTTTAATGGAAATTTCTCAAGCGAAAACCAATCCCGCTTCAGTGGTTTCACTTCAAAGGGCAGGTGCGACGCACGCATGGATGAGCGCGGGGAAGCTTCCAACATATAAGATCGAGTGGCGCAATTTGACAAATTGCGTTACGCTGTTATTCAATTGGTAAAATAGGACAAGCCTTTACCCAGAGGAGGAACCATGTGCGATACAGTCGTAGCTACCGGAGACGTCACTGCTGACGGCCTGACCCTGTTCGGCAAGAACTCAGACCGCGACCTAAACGAGTCGCAGTTCATGGAACTGGTCCCCGCGCAGACGCACGCCCCCGGCTCGCGGCTGAAATGCACATACATCGAAATCCCGCAGGTCGAGCGGACGAACGCCGTGCTGCTCTCGCGCCCGTTCTGGATGTGGGGTGCGGAGATCGGAGCCAACGAGCACGGCGTGACCATCGGCAACGAGGCAGTCTTCTCCAAAATTCCTGCCCAAAAGGAACCGGCCCTGCTCGGCATGGACTTGCTGCGCCTGGCTCTCGAGCGCGCCGCCACCGCCCGCGCAGCCGTAAACGTGATCACCTCCCTGCTGGAGCAGTACGGTCAGGGCGGAGGCTGTTCCTTCTTCCATGGGATGTATTATCACAATAGTTTCCTGATCGCCGATCCCAAAGATGCCTGGGTACTTGAAACCGTGGACCGTCATTGGGCAGCCAAACAGGTACATGGCATTTATGCCATTTCCAACGTCCTGACCCTCGGCAACGACTTTGACCTGGCTTCCCCAGACCTGGTCTCCTTTGCAGTGGAAAAGGGCTGGTGCAAAGGCCGCCAGGATTTTGATTTTTCCCGCTGCTACTCCGACATGCTCTACACTGGCTTCAGTGACAGCCGGGCGCGCCGCTCCTGCTCGCTCAAGAATCTCACGGCCCACACAGGCAAGCTGACCATCGAACATGTCCTTGCCAATTTGCGCGACCATGGCGATGCAACCGACAGCTGGCGTCCCGATGACGGCATCACCGGCGCGAACGTGTGCATGCACGCCAGTTGGGGACCGATCCGCATCAGTCAATCTACCGCCTCCATGGCCGCCCGCCTGGACCCGCGCCTGCCTGCCTACTTCGTCACTGGCACGTCCGCGTCCTGCACGAGCACCTTCAAACCAATCTGGATGGACTCCGGCCTGCCTGATCTCGGCCCGGAACCCACTCAGTTCTACGACGCCAACACGCTCTTCTGGCGGCACGAGGAACTGCACCGCGCCACACTGATGGACTACGCTGTCCGCATGTCCGCCTACCGCGCCGAACGCGACCAGCTCGAAGCTGATTTCCTCCGGCAGGCGCTGAAAGCCTGCGACGCCTCTCCACAGGAACGCCTGGAACTCAGCCGCCAATGCTTCGAGCACGCCGACGAAGCCGAATCCAGCTGGCTGAAAAAGATTCAAGCCATGCCCATCCAGCGCCCGGCAGGACTCTTGCAAGGTTCGACGTGGAAGAAATGGTCGAAGGACGCCAGGATGCCGGATAGGGGCAATCTGCCCTACCTGTGATTCTTCCAAATCTTGAAATCCTTTAAGATCGAGCCGCCCAGGAATTCGCGCACGATGGACGTTTCGGGGATCAAATCCACTTCCAGGGGTAGGAACCATTCAAGGAAAGCCAACAGGCGCTTGGCTTCGATGTATTCGGGCGTGCCGTGTTGCACCTGTCGCAGCAGCGGCTCGGCCAGCGGTTTGAGGGCGGCCATCTCATAGGCCAGCGCCGAGTTGAACATCACATCCGCGTTTTCCTGGAACGGGAAGATATGCAGCTTCTCGCCGTCGCGCACCGACTCCCAGCGGCTGATGGTCTGGGCAGCGGTGTAGCCGCGTTCGTGGGCGTCGCGCACGATGCGGCGGATGAGTCGCGTATCGGTGGTGGAGACGCGGTTGTGGCGGTCAAGGTTGAGCTGCGTCAGGGCGGAGACGTAGATCCGGTAGGCCTCACCAGCCAGAACGTCGGGGATGAGGCGGGGGTTCAATCCATGGATGCCTTCCAGGATGAGCATCTGCCCGCGCTTCAATTGGATCACGTCCCCCGCTTCACTTTTTCCCGCCTTGAAGTTGTAGCGCGGCAATTGGACTTTCTCTCCCCGAATCAGACTCTGCAAATCCTCCGCCAAGCGGGGCAGGTCCAGCGCTTCGATGGATTCAAAATCGGGTTTGCCATCCGGCCCAGGCGGGGTATCGTCGCGGTCGAGGAAGTAGTTGTCGAGTTCGAGCGGGAAGGGCGAGATGCCCAACGCCAGCATTTGGACGGTGAGGCGGCGCGAAAAAGTGGTCTTGCCCGAAGACGACGGCCCGGCGATGAGCACGAGATGCGTATGCTCGCGGCGCGCCGCGATCTGGCGGGCAATGTCGGAAAGATGTTGTTCGTGGAAGGCCTCCGAGACCAGGATGATCTCATTACCGCGTCCGGCGTCAATGGCATCATTAAGCGAACCAACTGTGTCAATACCGAGGCGCTGGAGCCAATCGCCGTATTGGCGGAAGGCCGCCAGCAGTTTCGGGTATTCGGGGATGGGGACGAGTTCGGTGGGATTGTTATGACGCGGGAAACGCAGGGTGAAGCCGCCATTGGTGAGATAGAGATCATACCAGCGCAGGTAGCCCGTGGAAGGTACCATGTAGCCGTGGTGATAGTCCATGCGCTCGCCAAAACGATAGAGCGTAACGTAATCCTTTTTGCGGTAATTGAAGAGCTGGATCTTCTCGTCGTAGCCGTTTTTACGAAAATATTCAACCGCCTCGGCCAGCGGAACCTCCATGCGCTCGAAGGGCAGGTCGGCTTCGACAAGCTGTTGAATATGATCCTTTAAAGATTTAAGTTCGGATTCACTCAGCGGCTTGCGCCTGCTGACCTGGCAGTAATAGCCGCCAAACGACAGCGAGTGGTCAATGGTCAATTTGGCTTTCGGAAAGAGGTCCGAGAAGGCCATCTCCAGCAGGAAGGTCAGCGAGCGGCGATAGATGCGCGAACCGTCCGGGTCGCCGAGGGTGACCGACTGGATGCGCGCATCCATGTCAATGGAATAGGTCAGCTCGCGCAACTCCTCGTTGACAATCGCGGCAACCAGCGGCGCTTCGGAAGGCGCAACTTTGAGAAATTCAGCCACACTTGCCCCCCGCGGGCCATTGAGGACGCGTCCATCGGGAAGGTGAACTTCCACTGTGGGACGCGGGTTAGAAAAGTTAAAAGCAGATTGTTTGGTTATCATGTCTTTATTTCATCGGAGTCCAAAATCTTCGCGAAGCGCCCTGCGAAGGGCCTGATTTTGGACAGTCGAAAGTCAGAGACTTTCGACTCCTTTCTAATGGATCAACCCCAGCAGTTTCTCCGGTTGGTGGGCGAATTCCTCCAGCGGGATTTCCTTGTTGGTTAACTTCAGCAGGGTTTCGGTCAACAGCTTGTTGACGGGCGCCGGCACGCCAACCCTCTCTCCCGCCCGCACGACCGCGCCGTGCAGGTATTCCACTTCGCTCCTGCCGCGTCCTGAGTGCAGGTCAATGTGGAAGGACGGCATCTTGCCGCCGCGTCCACTGCCGGCGGCGCGCCCAAGCAAAGGCTTCGAAAGCCACACAGGCAGACGAGTGGCAAAGGCCAGCGCCTTGACCGGTGTGCCGGGCAAATCCACCACTCCAATGTTTTGCGCCTTCATCACCGCCAGGCACTCACATAGCATATCCATTTCGAGTTTATAGAGTTTCTGATTGGCAAACACCTCAGCCGCAGTCATATCCAGGATGGCGGAGGCCGGGTTGGCGAGCAGGTTGGTGAGCATCTTCGACCATTTCATCGAAGGCGCATCGGCGAAGAGACGACAGTTCAGGTATGCGCCATTCAACGCGGCCGCCAGCTGCTCGGACAGTGGATGCCCCGCGGCCACTCCCATGCCGCGCAATTTCTCCAGAATGATGTCGCCCGGTCCGCGGCGACCGATGGCCGAGGTGACTGTGCCGTAGATAACCTTGTCCGCTCCGAGGGCAGCAGCGATGGCGGGTTCATTGTCCACGCCATTGGAGAGACACAACAACGGTGGAAGCTTTTCAGCGAAGGGCTTCATACCCTCGAGCGCGGGGAGTGTATCAAAGGATTTAAGGGCGAACAGTCCAACGTCAAAAGGGCCAAACTTCAGCGCATCTTCCAAAGATGAAACCGTCACAAAGGAGCGCCAGGCAACCGTGAAAGCATCCTTCGTCTTCCGCCTCTTATCAATCGTCAAATCCAGGCGCAGACCGCGCTCATGCAACTCCTCCGCGATTTTGGGCTGTTCCACAAAAACGA
>JAKANW010000111.1 GCA_021823555.1 Chloroflexota bacterium | reverse complement strand
CCCCAAGCGCGTGGAGTTTGTGGATGCGTTGCCATATTCGCCGTATGGGAAAGTAATGAAGGCGGAGTTGAGAAAGCAGTGGATAGTGGACAGTGAGTAGTGGGTGGTTTCTATCCACTTTCAACTATCCGCTTCCTCTGGAGATCTTATGCCTAAAATCAGATCCGGCGATATCGAACTCTACTATGAAACCTACGGCGGCGCGGGCAAACCGCTCGTGCTGATTTCCGGCATTGGTTACCCGCTGTGGCAGTGGCATCGCATGGTTCCATTTTTGAAAGAACGTTTTCAGGTCGTCACTTTCGATAATCGCGGCGTCGGCCAGAGCGATAAACCTGGCGGGCCGTACAGCGCGCAGATGCTGGCTGCCGATACTGCTAGTCTGCTTGGCGCGCTGGGCATTGAAAAGGCAATTGTTATGGGCCATTCGATGGGTGGGTTTATCGCCCAGGCGATGGCGCTCGATTTTCCGCAAAGGGTGGAAAAACTCATTTTGTGTTCGACCAACTTCGGTGGGCCGCGCCACATCCCGGTCACGCCCGAAGCGCTGAAAGTTCTCACCGATGTGACAGGCGATCCGCTGACGCGTTTCAAGAACGGATTGGTCGTTAGCACCGCGCCGGGCTGGGCGGAAAAGAATCCAGATGTTATCGAAGAGTGGGTCAGGTGGCGTGTGGCGAATCCAATTGACCCGGCGCCGTATCAGGCGCAGATGGCGATTGGGCTTTCGCTGATCCCTGAGGCCGCGGCCTTCGAGACGAAACTGCCCCGCCTCACCGTCCCGACCCTGATCCTGTTCGGCGCGCACGATAAAGTGGTGCCCCCCGAAAACGCGGACCTGCTGGCGAAGCAGATCGCGGACAGCAAAGTTGTGATATTCCCTGATGCGGGGCATTTCTTCCCGCTTGAGATGCCGGAAGCCGCCTCGCAAGCCGTGATCGAATTTACAGGATAGGAGGTGCTGTTCAAAAATACACCTTTTGGTTTCGCTAAATATCCATCGGTAGTGGATGAAAAGTAAGTGATGCAGCGCGGAATAACGTCTGCCCCACGAAGCAAATCACTTATTTTGAATCGCCACCCAATCTATCAAACATCTCTGGAGGAGTAACCCCATGAAAGCTTTACGTACGTTAGCCTTTGCGTTGGTGACCATGTCCATGATCCTGGCCGCCTGCGCTCCAGCCGCCACCCCCACTGCCGCGCCGACGTCAGCTCCCGTAGCCACCCAGCCGCCCGCCGCAACCGCAGCGCCGACCCAGGCTCCCACAGGTTTGACCTGCGCCCAGCCGATCAAGGTCGGTTTGATCACTGACCTGTCCGGCGCGCTGGCCATTTACGGTACGATGATCCCGCGCTCGTTCATGCTCGGCATGGAATACGCCACCGGCGCGGCCGGTTCGGCCGGCGACAAGTTTGATTTCAAGCAGGCCCAGGAAAACGCGTTCAAACTCGATAATTGCGAGATCCAGGTCTTTGTTCGTGACGATGCCAGCACCCCCGATACCACCACCACCGTCGCCAATGAATTGATTGACGTGGAAAAGGTGAACATCCTGGTTGGGACCGTTTCGTCTGCTGCGACGGCCACCCTGCAGGGCATTGCCCTTCAGAACAAGATCCCGCTGATCGTTGCCCCCGCCGCTGCCAATGACATCACCGGCTCGGGCTTTAACGAGTACACTTTCCGCACCAGCCGCAATAACTACCAGGACGCCATGAACGAATGCCTGGCGTTGACCAAGCAATACAAGACCTTCGTGCAGATCGCGCCGGATTACGCCTTCGGTCACGGTTCTGCCGATGCCTTCCGCGATGCCTGCACGCTGGATGGCGGCACCTTCGTTGCGGACGACATCTTCGCTCCCACCACCACAACGGACTTCACTCCCTACATGGACCAGATTGCCAAGTCCGGCGCGGAAGCCTACATCGTGACCTGGGCCGGTTCCGGTTTTGTGTCTTTGGTGCAGGCTGCCAAGGATCAGGGTGTGACCGGCAAGATGGCGCTGGGCGCGACCTTTATTGACAATACCTTGATGCCAACCTTCTTCTCCAATGCCATTGGCACAACGGCAGGTATTCTCTATCACTACAGCGCTCCGAAGAATCCCATCAACGATTTTTTGGTCGCTCAGGATAAGGCGCGCTATGGCGTGATGCCCGACCTGTTCGATGCAGATGGCATGAATGCTGCCCTGATGATCGTTGCAGCCATCAAGAAGACCAACGGCGACGTCAATGGCGACACACTGGTCAAGGCGATGGAAGGGCTTTCCTTCGACGGCCCGAAGGGCGCGATCCAGATCCGCCCGGAGGATCATGTTGCCATCCAGGATATGTACATCCTGAAGCTGGCCAACCTGACCGACCCGAATGCCAACTTCTACGAATATGTGGATACGACCCGCCCCGAACCGCCCTGCTTGCTGCCCGAGGCTTTGAAAGATCGCTGCGGCGCTTTGCCATACGGCAATTTGAGCGGCAAGTAGTTCTGATACAATGAGTCCCTGAGGGTCGCCAGGCCCTCAGGGTTCGATCAATAGCAGGACGGTAGACCGTGGACCGCGAAAGCACCAACAGTCTGCCGTCCACAGTCTATGGTCGCATTTGGAAGACGCCATGCAAAGTGACATTATTTTCGAAACCATCAATCTAAGCAAACACTTTGGTGCATTGGTCGCGGTGGACAATGTCAGCATCAAGGTCCGCAAGAACTCATTGCACGCCATCATTGGCCCGAACGGCGCGGGCAAGACCACGTTTTTTAATTTGCTCAGCGGCAATCTTGAACCCACCAGCGGACATGTTATTTTCAAGGGACGCGACATTACCCACCAGCCTGTCCATCGCACCATTCATTTTGGCATCGGGCGCTCCTTCCAGATCACCAATATTTTCCCAAACCTGACGGTTCTTGAAAATATCCGCCTCGCTTCGCAGGCGCTTGGAAGCGACAACTTCAAGTTTTGGCTGGACGCTTCACGTTTCAAGCGTTACCAGGAGCAAGCCTGGGAAGTCATCGAAAAAGTTGGCTTGAAAGAACGCGCCCAGGCGCCCGCCCGCACCCTTCCGCATGGCGACCAGCGCAAATTGGAATTGGGCATGATCCTGGCTTCCGACCCCGAAGTTCTTTTGTTGGATGAGCCGACCGCGGGCATGGCCGCGGAACAGGTCCCGGAATTGATCGCCTTGATCCAGGAAATTCAAAAAGCAGGCAACAAAACCGTCATGCTGGTGGAACACAACATGAATGTGGTGATGAGTGTTTCGGATGCCATCACCGTCATGCACTTGGGCAAAGTCCTGGCCGAGGGCGCGCCTGCTGGGATTGCCGCCAACAAGGAAGTGCAGAGCGCATATCTTGGCGGCTTGTATGAGTTGAATGTATGAGAACAGTGGAAAGTGGACAGTGGATGGTGGGCAGGAAAACCATCCACTTCTCACTACCCACTTCCCACTGAACTGAGGCCTCATGAAATATATCCTCGACGTTCAAGGCATCCATACCTTCATTGGGCAATACCACATCCTGCAGGGCGTGGATCTGCGCGTACCCAAAGGTTCCATTACCGCCCTGCTGGGACGCAACGGCGCGGGCAAGACCACCACGCTCAAGACCATCCTTGGGTTGACTCCCCCGCGCCAGGGCAAGGTTGTTTTTGAGGACCTTGATTTGCAGGGTATGCATTCATTCGACATTGCCGCGCTGGGCATTGGCTTTGTCCCTGAACACCGCGCCATTTTCCGCGACCTGAGCGTGGAGGAAAATCTCAAGTTGGCAGAACGCCAAAAAGATGACTATGCCCGCAAACGCGATTTCATCTTCGATCTCTTCCCCGACCTCCAGCGTCTCATTGCCCTGCCCGGCACGAGTCTTTCCGGTGGGCAGCAGCAAATGCTCGCCATTGCACGCGCCCTCGTGGCCGATAACCACCTCCTGCTCATTGACGAACCCAGCGAGGGGCTTGCCCCTGTCATCATCGAACACATGATGGATGCCATCCGCCAGCTTTCCAGGGAAAGCACAGTGGTATTGGTCGAACAGAATTTCCTGGTGGCCAGCAGACTGGCAGAGTATTACGTCATCATCGAAGAAGGCCGTTCCGTGAAGGCTGGCGCGATGAAAGATCTGGTGGAAGACAAAGCTGCCATCCATCGTTACCTGGGCGCCGCGTAGCGCAAAGGATCCCTGATGAATTTATCAACCTTCTTCCGCAAAAACCTCGTGTTCCTTATCACACTGGCGGTCATTGCCTTCCTCTTTGCAATCGCCGCGCAGGGGATGAGCACTCAGGATTTTGTCATTACGCTCTTGCGCGGCCTATCGGTTGGGGCGGTCACCTTCCTGGTTGCTTCGGGTTTCTCACTCATCTTTGGCCTGCTCGATGTGCTCAACCTGGCGCACGGCACGCTTTTCATGATCGGCGCCTATATCGGCTGGACGATCTATGTTCGGCCTGATACCTTTGTGGATTTACTGACACCCTTTGCCCTGGCGATGAGCGGGTTCGCGCTTCGGGACGTGTACCCGCTTCTTTTCACCCGTATCCAGCTCTCGGTGCGAATGAAGCGGATCCTCCCCTGGGCTTTGATCCTCGTCTCCATCCTCCTGTTTGTCCTGATCCTGCCTCGATATCCGATTGCCATCTGGAACCTGGACAACTACGCCCAAAGCCCGGTCACGTATTCGTTCATGGCCGACCAGGCCACGCGCCTGCCGCCGCCGGTTGTGACTTTTGATAAGATTTCTCCTTTCCTTGCGCTGGGTGGTTTATTGCTCGCCAGCCTGTTGGGCGCCTTTGGCCTGTCGTTGTTTGGGAGCGATGTGCAGCGGACAACGCGCCTGTCGTGGAAATCATTTACGGAGTTTGTGACTCTACTTCTCGTCGCCTTGATTGGCTGCTCCTTCAATGATGCGATCACACAATTCCTCATCAAGCTTAGCCCGGACTGGTTGTTCCTGATCGCGGTCATTGTCGCCACGTTGAGTGGGGCGGGGCTGGGTGCTTTGATGGAAGCGACTCTCATCCGTCCGCTGTATAGCCGCCCGATCTACCAGCTCATGCTCACGCTTGGCTTGAGCGCCATCGGCATCGAAATGGTGCGCGCCGTTTGGGGCCGTCCCGAATTCGTGATGCCCAAGCCGCCGTTTTTCAATGGCACCGGAGGGGACTGCCCTGCCACCAGTTTTTCCACCTGGTGGCAGGGTCATTGCTCGACGATCTTTCTCTTGGGCGGGCGAGTGCGTGTTTACAACGAGATCTTCCTCCCGCTGGTCGGGCTGGTTGTGCTCATCTCCATTTGGATTTTGCTCCAGCGCACGCGGCTGGGTATGACCATCCGCGCCGGCGTGCAGGACCGCGAGATGGTCGAAGCGCTCGGCATCAATGTGCGCCGCGTTTTCAGTATGGTCTTCGCTCTCGGCGTGGGACTGGCTGCCCTCGGCGGCGCGTTGGCCGCGCCCTCCATGGGACTCTCCAACGCCATGGGCGAGAACCTGCTGCTCGACGCGCTGATCGCCCTGGCCATCGGCGGCCTGACCAGTTATCCTGGCGCGGCGTTGGGTTCGGTGCTGGTGGGTCTCCTGCAGCAGTTCATCATCAAATATGGGCAGATCGGCATCCCCATCCCATTTACAGAAATTGTCCTTAAGCCCACGCCGCCAGTTGTGCCCGCTTCCACGGTGTTGTTGATGGTCATCATCCTGTTGATTCTCCCGAACGGTTTACTGGGCAGGAAGGAATAACCATGAAGCAGACATCCACCTCCCGCCTGCCGTCTTTCTTCTCCAAATATCGCGCCGCGCTGATCGCCGCCCTGGTGCTGGTGCTCCTGCCTTTTATCATCGGCTTGTTTGAAGGCGCTTCGCCCGCCATGGTCTTTTTCAACCAGAGCACTTATTCCAAGTTCCTGCAGGGATTTGCCATCGAAATATTCATCCTGGCCCTGTATGCCATGAGCTATGACCTGATCTTTGGCGTGACAGGGCTGCTCTCCTTTGGGCACGCCATGTTTTTCGCGGTCGGCGCGTATCTCACGGGCATTGCCTTGAAGAATTTCAGCTTGCCTCTCTGGGCTGCATTGGGAGTGGTGTTCCTGGCCTCCCTGGTGCAGGCTGTCCTGTTTGGCCTGGTGCTGCCGCGCGTCAAAGGCATCACCTTTGCGCTGGTCACGCTGGGGATGGCTTCGGTCTTTTATATCCTGGTCATGTCGCGTGAGCTTGGAAATTACACCGGCGCGGATGTGGGTCTGCAGGGCGTGATTATCCCCGATTTCATCAGCCCGGCCACGCAGCGCCTGCGCTTCTACTTCGTGATGCTGGCGGTGCTCATCTTCATGTATTTGCTGTACCAACGCTTCGTCAACTCCCCGACCGGGCGCGTGTGCATTGCCATCCGTGAGAATGAAGGCCGCGCTCAAATGCTGGGCTACAACACTTTTTACTTCAAACTTGCCGCCCTGGCGCTTTCCTCCTTCACTGCCGCACTGGCCGGATTCTTCTACGCCCTCTACCAGCCGATTGTCACACCTAACGTCGCCAGCCTCGGGTACACGGTCACGGCTTTGCTGATTGTCCTGATCGGCGGCGTGGGCACGTTGCAGGGCGCGTTGGTCGGCGCGCTCGTTTACCGCTTGCTCGATTTCGGTCTGCGGCGCTACATCGGTGAAAGCGCTAGTTTTATCACGGGCGCCATCTACGTTATTTTTGTGTTGTTCGTGCCTTTTGGCATCGTTGGCGCCTGGCACTCGAAGTCCCTGCAGATCAAACAGGGTTGGGAACGCTTGTCGAAAATATTCTCGTGACAATTTGACATCCATGATGTTATAGTTGGGCAGTGACGGGTAAATACACTGGTCGTCACCTGCACCATTCTCATGGATATACAGAATAAGATCATCCAACTTTTCATAGAAAAATTCGAACGGGAACCTGCCCACCTCGTACGTGCGCCGGGACGTGTAAACCTGCTTGGCGAACACGTGGACTATAACGATGGGTTCGTCCTGCCTGTCGCGATTGACCGCGCCACGTATGTTGCCTTCTCGCTGAGCGGCTCCGATCATTCCGCCCTGTGGGCTGCGGACTTCGCCGAGGGGGCGGATTTTACGCTGGAAGGTGTGGCTGCCAAAACCCAGCCGGACGGTTCTCCCTTGCCTGATTGGGCGCGATATCCTGCCGGGGTGGCCTGGTCGCTGGCCGGGAGGACACTGGCCGTCAAAGGGATGCAGGCCGTCTTTGCCTCGGATGTGCCGCGTGGCGCGGGACTGAGTTCCTCCGCTTCGGTGGAATTGGCCTTTGCGACCGCCTGGATGATCCTGGGAGAGTGGCAGGTTACGCCGATGGAATTGGCGCGTCTCTGCCAGTTTGCCGAGAACAAATACGTTGGCGTTAACTGCGGCATCATGGATCAGTTCGCTTCGGCTTGCGGCGAGAAGGACCGCCTGCTTTTGCTGGATTGCCGCTCGCTGGAATATCGGTCCCTGCCGCTGCCAAAGGATGTGGCCATCGTGATCGCGGATACCTCCGTGCGGCGCTCCCTGACCGGCAGCGCCTACAATGACCGCCGCGCGGCCTGTGAAGAAGCTGTGCGCCTGCTCAAACGGGATTTGCCGAATATCACAGCCCTGCGCGATGTCAGTGTGGATGCGTTCAATCGGTTGGCGCGCCAGCTTCCGGCGCAGGTGGAGAAGCGGGCGCGTCATATCGTCGAGGAGATCGAACGGACGAGGCGCGCCGTCCAGTTCCTGCATGATGGCGATGTCGTTTCTTTTGGCGCGTTGATGAATGACTGTCACGCCAGCCTGCGCGACCTGTACGAGGTGTCCATCCCTGAACTTGACCAGATGGTGCAGGTGGCGCAATCGCTGC
>JAKANW010000110.1 GCA_021823555.1 Chloroflexota bacterium | reverse complement strand
GCCCTGGCGTTTTCCCTCCTCGAGCACACTGACAATATCCGGCGACTGCCCCGACTGCGAAACCCCCACCACAAGGGCGTTCTTCAGTTTGGGCGGCTGCTTGTAATACGTGAACAGCGAGGGCGTCGCCAGCGCCAGCGGCAGCCCATTGCGGGCGCCCCACAGGTAATTGGCGTAACGCCCGGCGTTATCCGATGTGCCGCGCGCTGCCAGGAACACGTACGAGATCTCGCCTGCGCGGATGGCAGCGGCAATGCCTTCGACGGTCTTCCGCTGGGAAGCCAGCAGGGATTGGATGCGTTCGGGTTGTTCGGTGATTTCAGAGTAGAGGGACATGGGATGCTACGATTCTGGATTGTGGTGCGGGAGGCATCCCGCATTATTCTCTTGCCCCTTGATGATACCCCGCATCTGTCCGGGCGGGAATGGCTGCCAGCCAATGACCGATTCCTTCCTTGACATATTCGGAATCTCAGTTAAAATAATTTAGCCTATCCTAAATTATTCTTTAGCCATGTCTGAAATCCTTACCCAATCCATTCAGGATTACCTGAAGCACATTTACGATCTGAACGCAGGCGGCAACCCCGCCAGCACCAACGACCTGGCCGCCCGCCTCGGCATTGCGCCCGCCTCGGTCACAGGTATGATCCAGCGCCTGGCCACATCCAAGCCGCCGCTTGTCCGTTACCAGAAGCACCAGGGCGTCACGCTTACGAAAGCAGGCGAGAAGGCCGCGCTGGAGGTCATCCGGCATCACCGCCTGCTCGAAACCTACCTGGTTAGTGCGTTGGGCTATTCATGGGACGAAGTCCACAGCGAGGCAGATCGCCTGGAGCATGTCATCTCGGAGGACTTCGAAGCCCGCATCGCCGCCGCTCTTGGACATCCCACCCACGACCCGCACGGCGACCCAATCCCGACCGCCGACCTAATCATGCCCGCCGAGGACACACATCCACTCGCTTCATTGCGGAGCGGGGAGCGGGCTACCGTTAAACAAGTGACAGACGAAGACCCGGCCTTCCTCCGCCACCTGCAAGACCTGGGTCTCGTCCCGGGCGCGGAAGTGGAAGTAGCGGAGTATTCCCCCTTTGATCAGAATACAAGCCTGAGGGTGGGGCGAAGCGAAAAGCCGGTCATCGTCGGCCCGGCCATTACCAGTCGCATTTTTGTTGCAATCGAATAACGGAGATCATTTATGGAAAAATCAACGATCCGCCAGGGAGATGTGGGCACCGTCCAAACCGCGCACGAGGTGCTTTCCGGCAACAGCAAGAAAGGCTGGCTGGCCCGCCTCATGCCTTTCATGGGCCCGGCTTTCATCGCCAGCGTGGCCTACATTGACCCTGGCAACTTTGCCACGAATATTCAAGGCGGCGCCGAGTTTGGCTATATGCTGTTATGGGTCATTGTAGCCAGCAATTTGATGGCCATGCTCATACAATCGCTTTCAGCCAAGCTGGGAATCGCCACAGGCGAAAACCTGGCCGAGCATTGCCGCAACAAATTTCCACGGCCTGTGGTCGTTGCCATGTGGGTGCTCATGGAATTGGTGGCAATGGCCACTGACCTGGCCGAGTTCCTCGGCGCCGCGCTCGGCTTCAACCTGCTCTTCCACATCCCATTGCTGACCGCAGCATTGCTCACCGCAGTAACAACCTTTATTATCCTTGGCCTGGAACGCCGAGGCTTCCGTCCGTTGGAGGCTGTGATTACCGCGCTGGTCGGCGTAATTGCAGGCAGCTACGTGATCGAGACAATTTTGGATCGCCCCGACCTGACGCAAGTGGTGTTTCACTCAGTCGTGCCTCAGTTTGCCGGGGCCGAAAGCGTGCTGCTCGCCACCGGCATCCTCGGCGCAACGGTCATGCCGCACGTCATCTTCCTGCACTCATCGCTCACTCAGAATCGAATCCCCACCAGGAACCAAAGCGAACTCAAGAAGCTGTTTCGTTTTGAATTAATTGACGTGACCATCGCCATGGGACTGGCTGGGCTGGTGAACGGCGCTATGTTGATCATGGCCTCCTCCACCTTCTTCTCCAAAGGCCTTACCCATATCGGCACCATCGAGGAAGCTTACCGCACTCTCACACCTTTGCTAGGCTCGGCAGCCAGCGCAGTGTTTGCGGTCTCCCTGCTGGCTTCAGGCATCTCATCTTCCACCGTCGGCACGATGGCCGGCCAGGTCATCATGCAGGGCTTCATCCATAAAAAGGTCCCCGTATGGTTGCGGCGCGCCGTCACCATGGCTCCGCCAATCCTCGTGATCGCGCTGGGACTCGACCCCACCCGCACCCTCGTCCTTAGCCAGGTTGTGCTCAGCTTCGGCCTGCCATTTGCGATCATTCCGCTGGTCATGTTCACTGCGCGACGTGATATTATGGGAGAACTCGTCAACCGGCGCATAACAACTGTCCTCGCCAGCCTGGTTGCGGCGCTGATCGTTGTCCTCAATATCTATTTGCTGGTGCAGGTCTTCACAGGGAGCTAGTCATGTTCAAAAATATCCTTGTCCCCCTCGATGGCTCGAACTTGGCCGAGACGGCCCTGCCTCCGGCGATCTCGCTGGCAAGCAAGCTCAACGCGCCAGTCACGTTGCTGCACATCATCGAAAAAGGCGCGCCGCAGGAAGTCCATAAAGATCGCCATCTCAGAAAGCCGGATGAGGCCGAAGCGTATTTAAAATCCCTGGCGCAAAAAGCCTTCCCGCTGGGAATGAAAGTGGAAACCCACGTTCACACCGCCGAAGTCAAGGATGTGCCTGCCAGCATCATCCGACATGCCAGCGAGGAATTCAACCCGGATCTGATCGTGATGTGCGCACATGGACAGAGCGGCTTTCGCGACTTGATCTTCGGGAACATTGCCCAGCAGGTGATCGCCGGCGGTCAGACTCCCCTTTTGCTGGTCCAGTCTCGATCGGCGGAATCTCGTCCGTTCAATCTACGCCGAATCCTGGTCCCGCTCGACAGCGAATCCGTCCACGATGACAGCCTGCCGTACGCCGAACAGCTCGCCAAAGCCTATGACGCTGAAATCTACCTGCTGAACGTGATTCCTACCTATAGCACGTTGAGCGGAGAAAAAGCCGCTGCCAGCAGCATGTTGCCTTCCACGGCCACTGCCTTCCTCGATCTACAGGAAGAAGCCGGGAAGGAGCACTTACAAGTCCACCTGGATGAGTTGATCAAGAACGGCTACAAGGCTCGCGCCGAGGTCGCCCGCGGCGATCCGGCCACGGTCATCGTTGAAACCGCCAGCCGCGTCCACGCTGACGTCATGCTGCTCAGCACACATCGCCGGGCTGGCATGGGCGCCTTCTGGGCGCGTTCGGTGGCTCCCAATGTGGTCAGGAAGACGCGCATCCCGGTGCTGCTCATCCCGCGACGGGAATAGGTCACCTGAATTTATACACGTACGCATTGGTCTCCCGCCGGACAAATCCCATGCGCTGATAGAGACGGTTGGCCGCCTCGCGCTTCGGATTGGAGGTCAAAGTCACGGCGGGAGCGCCTCTTTCGCGGGCAATCTCCAGGCAGCGCAACACCAGGGCTTCCCCAACTCCTTGGCCGCGGGCAGCTTCATCCACGATCACATCCTCGATGATGGCACGGATGCCGGTGAGCACGCGATACACTGTCACCGTGGCTGAGCCGAGGATGGAACCATCATCCGCGCGAGCGACCAACAGCCTGGAAGACTCTGATTTAACGAGAGCAGCCAGCAGGTCGCGCGAAGGAGGCGGGTTGTTCGTCGTCAGTTGTGGGACCAGGCGCTGGAAGGCATCCACCAATTCGGGAGTCACTTGAGTCACTGCGATGATCTGCATTTGCTATTTTCCATTCAGGCGATAGATCGGAATGCCGGTGATGCTGGTCTTGTAGGAATAGTTGCTTCGAAAGAAGGCATAGAACTCTTCCAGATAGGGCAGGCTGTAACCATTCCGGGAGAACATCCAATTGGATGGGTTTATTGCGGATAAAGGGATGATGGTGCCGGAACTGTAATAGGAACCATCCACAATCAACTCAGGAGGATGCACCAGCATAGCCTGGTAAAACTCAAGGGAGATCCGATCGGTCACCTTGGACGGAACATACAACGGGTAGAACGTGTCAGGCGTGGGCGCGTCCCGCTCTGCCAGAAAATTGACCCCAGCCTGCCCGCCCCACACCAGCACCGTCTCTCCTGGCTGGGTATTCTCATTGATATATCTCGCCACCCGGTCAGGCTGTTCGACCTGCGGAGTCCCGCTCGCCAGTTGTTCGAATGTCAACCAATAAGTGCGGAAGCCATCGAAATAAAGATCCAGCACAATGACCAGAAGCAGCGACACGATCAAACCAAAACGTTTTTCCGACCAGCGCATGAAACCGGGCATGATCGTGAAGAGCAGGTAAGCACTGGATACGGCAACAAGCGGCAGCCAGTTGATGAAATAATGTTCGTAATTCCGGCCCGATAGACCGCTGAAAAATACTTCCACAACCCCATCCAATACGATCCATAAGACAAATGGATCGAGCGAGCGGTTCTTGACCTGGGAACCGAGTTCGCCCAACGCAAGGAAATATCCGATGCCGGCAATGCCGATGGAAAAGCCCAAACTTTCCACTCCCGCAAACAGGGATGAGATGGGATTAAAGTGGCTGCCCGTATATGAAAAATTATATAAAAAGCTTGCATCCAGAAAGGGCTGCAAGGCTCCGTGCCCCCAAAAATAAAGGCCGGTTGCCAGCACAGGCAGAGCGCCCGCGCAGAAGATGATCAAAAGTCGCTTGACCAGGGTGAGCGTTCGGCTTTGGAGAATTTGGATAATGATGAGAGTTAACACCAGGGAAAATTGTGCACCGATATTGTTCGGGCGCAACAAAAAATTCAATCCCGAAAAAAGCCCCAGAAGGATATCCAACCAAAACTGATGTTTCTGCGCCTCGAACATGCGGCTCAGAAGAAAGACCGCCAACATCCCAAAGATCAGCGAATATTCTTCCGTCAGGTTGCCCCCATCCAAAATGATGTTCAAACCGGCCAGCCATATCAGAGAAGCCAGCAAAGCCGGTCCCTGCCCGAATTTTTTGGATAACGTAAAAAAGCCAAGCCAGGCCGATGCGAGCAAGAATACAAATTCAACTGCCCAAATCCCCCAGCGCGTCCCGCGTCCAAGCAGAAGTGCCAGGGCATTGATAAAAAAGATGCCGGGCGGCTTGCTTTCCCAAGCCGTCACGTAGGGCGGGATGCCGTGCAGAACCTGCCTTCCCACGTACGCATAAATGCCCGAGTCGCGTCCCAGTTTTGTGGTCAGTGGGTTGGCTTGTCCCAGCACCAGCAAAACGGCCAGCGCCAGCAAAAGGGACAGCCCCAGTTGCAGGAAAAGGTTTTTGATCGAGAAATTGATCATGAAGTAGAAGATTATACGATAGAAGATGTTCTTTTGCGTCGAAGAAGCCGCAATAAAGTTATGCTTCCCCCTACAATAGTACCTTTTACAAATATGAAAGGAAAAGCCGCCAAAAACAATTTAAGATATGGACATCTTTACTCCAAGAAAGGAGAATACCAAATGCCCAAACTGAAAATCTTTGCCGGCCTGTTATTGGTCTTTGCCATGCTGGCCTCGCAGGCAGGCATTGCGCTGGCTGCCCCCGCGCCGCAAGCAACCACTCCGATCACAGGCACCGTTCAAAGCGTCGCGCCTGAAACCGACTCTGCCGGGAACACAACCGTGGTCGTTACCATCCTCGATGGGATGGGTATCACACAGACCGTCCGCTTGAGCGTGGAGACCGCCACAAGTCTTGGACTTGTGACCACCACCTCAACCGGCGAGGCTGTCGTCACGGGGACAGCGATAGGCAGCACGGTCACGATTGACCCTGCCACGATCATTCCAGACACCACGCCCACAGAGACGACTCAACATCCGGTTGCTTCGGCCCTGGCTGATTTCTTCTCCAGTTTGCTGGGCGTGAATTACGACACCATCATGAAGTATCACGACGATGGCGTCGGTTTTGGCGTCATTGCCCAGGCGCTGTGGATGACCAAAGAACTTGGCGGCGACAGCGCAACCTTTGCCGCCATCCTGGATGCCAAGCAGGGCGGCGACTACAGCGCCATCAAATTGCCCGATGGCTCGACACCCCAGAATTGGGGCCAGTTCAGGAAAGCCTTGCTATCCGGCAACAAGCAGGCCAATCTTGGACAGATCATGTCCGGCAGGGCAGCTACTCCCGCCCCTACTGAAAGCCCAACGACCACGACTTCATCACCCCGGAATGGAAATGGGAACAACAACGGGAACGGAAATGGCAACGGACACGGTAATGGAAATGGACATGGACATGGCCACAATAAATAGAATGTGACCAAGAATCAGAAAAGGCAGGTCAATGACCTGCCTCTTTCTTGCAAACGTCATTTCATCAGGCTTTGACCAGTCCTACTTTGACCTTCTCACCGTCGAATTCATCCTCGACCATGAAAGCATCAGCGGGCGGCGTCACATAAGATAGATTGATCGTGAGCGTCTCAGCGGTGATGTAATCCTTGTGCGCTTCCAGCGCGGATCTCAGGCCTGTGGAGGCCTCGACGAACAGATCCACCCGATCGGCCACATCCAGCTCGGCGCTCTTGCGCAGATCCTGCACCCGGCGGACGAACTCGCGCGCCAGGCCTTCCTGCACCAGTTCCGGCGTCAGGTCGGTGACCAGGGCAGCCACGTACGCGCCTTCCTCGGCCACGGCAAAGCCTTCCTTCGCATTGGCCTTGACTTCCACTTCCTCCGGAAGGATATTGTACTCCACGCCCTCGGCAGTGACCTTGAGAGACTGGCCGGAAAGCAGGATCTTCGCCGCCTCTTCGGGGTTCATCGCCAGCACAGCTTTCTGGATGGCCGGGAACTTGTTGCCATACTTCTGCCCCAGTTGCTTGGGCAGCGGCTTGACCGTGTGCGTGAGGGCTTCGCTACTGGCATCCAACAACCGGACGCGCTTGACGTTCAACTCATCGGCCACAATGTCAGCGTGGGTCTCCAGCGCTTTGCGCTCGGCGGGGCTGCCCACTGAAAAGGCAGCTTCGGCCAGCGGCTGCCGGACTTTGCGATTGGCCTTTTGGCGGGCGGCATGACCCAGCGAAACCAGGCGCATCACAGCATCCATGTCGCGGTTGAGCGACTCGTCAATGAATTCAGGCATGAGCTGCGGCCAGTCGCACAGGTGCACCGACTCGGGCGCACTCTCGTCCACGGAACGGACCAGGTTCTGGTAAAGCTCTTCGGCCAGGAAAGGCATGGCGGGCGCCAGCAGTTTGGCCACGGTCACCAGTGCGGTGTACAGCGTCGAATAGGCAGACTGCTTGTCCGAATCCGATTCGTTCTTCCAGAAGCGGCGGCGTGAGCGGCGCACGTACCACGTGGAGAGTTTTTCCACAAAGGCCTCAATCGGGCGCGTGGCGTTGGGAACATCGTACTTTTCGTACGCCTCCGTCACGTCACGGACGAGTACATTCAATTCGGAGAGCAGCCAGCGATCCAATTCGTTGGTTGTAGCAGGCACGGTAGTCACGGTGGGCTTGTCGAGGTTCGCATACGTCACGAAGAACGAGTAAACATTCCACAACGTGAGCGTGAAGCTGCGGATCACCTCTCCCACCAAATCGGAAGAGAAGCGGCGTTCCTGTCCCGGAGGTGTGGCAGTGTAGAGATACCAGCGGAAGGCATCTGCGCCGTGAACTTTGAGCACGTCCCAGGGTACGATGATATTGCCCTTCGACTTGGACATCTTCTGGCCGTCGCCATCCAGGATCAGGCCGAGGCACAACACATTCTTGAACGAAGGTGTATCGAACAGCAGGGTGCTGATGGCGTGCAGGGGATAGAAC
>JAKANW010000109.1 GCA_021823555.1 Chloroflexota bacterium | reverse complement strand
TATGACCTATATCTTCGTCGCCGGGGTTGTACTCACGCTGGTCGTCTTTATCGTCATCCATGCCTGGCTTGATCAATCCAGCCAGCGAAAGGGAAAAGTAAAGACGGGTGGATAAAGGTAGAATTTCTATTTTGCTTGACATGCGCTAAAACAGATGTAAAATGCAATTGTTATTTTTGCAAAGTGGATATTGCTTTCTAATGCCACTTATTCCTAGAGCGCTTATGAAAGGAAACGCCTAGGTGCTTTTTTTAATGAGAAAGCTTTCCGCAAACGGAACAGATTGTTTTCTGGTTTTGGCTTTAGAAAGGAGTTCAACATAAGACCACCTTTCGAGTTGCTGCGATTCCCCCAAAAATAAAAATGTTCATACTTTTGATTTTCCAAAGGAGAGATGTGTTCCATGTGGTACAAACGCTTTACCTCATCGGTGTTTGTTTTATTCATGATGCTGGCTTTCACAGCAACCGCGCCGGTTCAGGCTGCTGGGAATGCCAGGCCGGTGTGCCCCGGTCCTGCTGCAGCTGGTGACGCCCGTTGTCACGCCTGGGCGCGCCCTGACGCCAGCAACTCGCCGGTTGGTTTGACGCCGACCCAGATGAAGGCTGCCTACGGTTTTTCCACTAGCAACTCTGCAGGCGCCGGTATGACCATTGCCATCGTTGATGCCTATGATCTCCCAACCGCTGAAAACGACTTGAACGTATTCAGCTCACAATTTGGCCTCCCGGCCTGCACAGCGGCAAATGGTTGTTTCAAGAAAGTCAACCAGACTGGCGGAACCAAGTATCCACGCTACAATTCAGGCTGGGGTCTCGAAATAGCTCTCGATATCGAGTGGGCACATGCTATTGCTCCAGGAGCCAAGATTCTCTTGGTGGAAGCCAGCAGTAATAGTTTTGCCAACCTTTTGGCCGCTGAGGATTATGCGGCTGCCCACGCCAGTTATGTCAGCAACAGTTGGGGTGGTAGTGAATCATCTGGCGAGGCTTCTTATGACTCTCATTTCGTCTACTCGGGCGTAGCGTTCTTTGTTTCTGCCGGCGACGCGGGTCTACCTGCGGAATATCCATCATCTTCGCCGAACGTCATCTCGGTCGGTGGTACGCTCCTGACCTTCAATCCGGATGGTAGCCTGCAAAGTGAAACAGGCTGGTCGAATGGCGGCGGTGGTTGCAGCCAGTATGAGACTGCCAATTCGGCGCAGTCCACGTTTGGCGGTTATGCCCAGGTTAACTGCGGAGGCAAGCGCGCCACTCCGGATGTATCTCTGGACGCAGACCCGAACTCCGGTGCAGCGGTCTATGATAGCTCAAATTATCAGGGCCAAAAGGGCTGGTACCAAGTTGGCGGCACCAGCCTAAGCTCGCCAATGTGGGCCGGACGTGCGGCTGTCTCCGGCGCTCTTGTGAATGCGGCTTATGTTTATGGCAATAACATCACCTTCCGCGACATCACTGTCGGGAACAATGGTGCTTCCTGTCTGGCCGGATTCGATCTGTGCACAGGCCTCGGCAGTTGGACCGGTGCGACCCCCTAATGTTTATTATTGCCAGGTTAATCAATTGAATACTTAAAACAATCGGCCAGTTTCGTACTGGCCGATTGTTCGTTACAGCTTGTTCTTACTTCGATCCCTCCGTATCTGAACTGCCCGCCGTGATGCGCTGCGCGAGGATGATTGGCAGGGCGGTAATCAGAACCACCAGCATGGCGGCCACATTTGTGATGGGCCGGTTGCGCGGCTTGAGCATCTGGCTGAAGAGCCAAATGGGGAGAGTCTGCTGCTGGCCTGCGGTGAAGGTGGTGACGATCACTTCGTCGAAGGAAAGCGAGAATGCCAGGATCGCACCCGCCAGCAGGGCGGTGGCAATATTGGGCAGGACAATATGCCAGAAGGTCTGGAAGGAGTCGGCGCCCAAATCCATGGAAGCTTCCACCATCGAGCCGCTGGTGCGCCGGAAACGCGCCAGCACGTTGTTATAGACGGTCACCACGCAAAAAGTGGCGTGACCGATCACGATGGTCCAGAAGGAGAATGGGATTTGCATCAGGCTGATGGCCGAGCGCATGGCAATGCCGGTCACGATGCCGGGCAAAGCCAATGGGAGAATGAGAAAGAATGAAATGGT
This sequence comes from Chloroflexota bacterium, assembly GCA_021823555.1. The sequence goes on along the minus strand of JAKANW010000109.1, from coordinate 5,771 downwards.
TTCCTTGCCGAAAAAGTTGTGGCGATAGACGGCCGAGGCGGCCAGTGTGCCGAGGATCAAAGCCATCAAGGTTGCCAGCGAAGCCACTTTCAAGGTCAGGAGCAGGGAGGCTTGCAGGTCGGGATTGGCCAGCGCCTGTGGGATCCACTTCAACGTCAGGCCGGGCGGAGGAAACGTATAGGCTGTTGAGTCTGTGGTGAATGCGTAGAGAAAGATGAGCAACAGAGGGAAGTGGAGGAATAAGAGTGCGGCCGCGGCGCTGAACTTCAGCCACCAGGCGGCACGCTCGCCGGAGGATTCGGTGTTCTTTTTAGAGCGCATCAAAGGCTCCTAACTTGCGGGCGATCAAGAGATAAACGATCATGATCACAATCGGCCCCATGGTGAAGGCGGCTGCCAACGGGATATTGCCCGACGTGCCTTGATACGTCAGCACGGCCTTGCCGATGAAGTAACTGGAATTCCCAAATAACGACGGTACAATGAAATCGCCCAGCGTCAACGAGAAGGTAAAGATCGAACCGGCAACAACGCCGGGGAATGCCAGGGGCAGGATCACATTGCGAAAGGTCTGTGCGGGATTGGCGCCAAGATCGCCGGAGGCTTCCACCAGGGATTTCGGCACGCGTTCCAGCGCAGTCTGGATGGGCAGGATCATATATGGCAGCCAGATGTAAACGAAAACCAGGAAAACGCCGGTTGAAGAGACCGCCAACGAAGGCCCGCCCACAACCGGTAAAGCCAGGTACAGGTTTAGGATGGCATCCACGTGAAGTAACTGTGCGAACCAGGAAATGATCCCTTCCTTGGCGAGAAGAAGCTGCCACGAATAGACGCGTACCACGTAGCTCGACCACAGCGGCAGGGTCACGGCAAGATAGAGGATCGTCTTCATGCGCGACGATGCGAAGCGCGCCATGTAATACGAGAGTGGAAATGCGATGATGACGCAGGCCAGCGTCACCAGTGCCGCCATGATGGTCGTACGGCCAATAATAAAGAGATTGCCTGGCTCGAATAACTTGGCATAGGTCTGAAGTGTAAACTGGTGAACGACCTTTCCCGTGAAGCCATCCAGATAAAAGAAACTGTTGATCAGCATGGCGAACAGCGCGCCAAGATAAACCACCACGAACCAGATCAAGGGCGGCAATAAGAGCAGAGCCAGGACCAGCCGGGGCCGCAGATAAAGATAGGTTGAGATACGGTTCAACATTTTGTCATCCCAGGCGCCGGATGTGTTCTTTCTTCCACAGCAATCTGACCTGTTGGTTTTTGGCTTTCATCACATCCATGGAGGTGGTCTTCAGGTTTTGCTCTACCACCACCAGGTCGCCGCCGCCTTCCAACTCGACCAGATAACGCGTGTAAAGGCCAAGATAGACCACATCCCTGATCCTGCCGTCAACGGAATACATTTCGTCGGAGACCTTTTCATCCGCCGCGGCAAGATGAATTTTTTCGGGACGAATGGAAAATTTATGATCTGAGCCTGTGATCCGTTTCGCTACCTCGCCGGAGACGATATTCGAGACGCCCACGAAACCGGCCACGAAAGGCGTCTGCGGATGTTCGTAAACTTCGGCGGGCGAACCAACCTGCTCAATCCTGCCTTCGTTGAAGACTGCGATGCGATCACTCATCGTCAGCGCCTCTTCCTGGTCGTGGGTCACAAAAATAAAGGTGATGCCCACGCGTTTCTGGATCGCTTTCAGTTCCACTTGCATCTGCTGGCGCAGCTTGAGGTCCAGCGCGCCGAGCGGTTCGTCGAGCAGGAGAACTTTGGGATGGTTGATCAGTGCCCGGGCCAGGGCGACGCGTTGACGTTGTCCGCCGGAAAGCTGCGACGGCTTGCGCCCGAAGAAACCCGGCAGGCGCACCAGGTCGAGCATTTCCTCCACGCGTTTTTCCCGGTCTGCCTTCGGAACTCCTTTGAGCATTGGGCCATAGGCGATGTTCTCGCCGACCGTCATATGGGGGAACAAGGCATAATCCTGAAAGACCGTATTGACCGGGCGTTCATACGGAGGTAGGTTGGAAACGTCCTGCCCATAAAGATAGATCTGACCCGAGGTGGGACGGTCAAATCCGGCGATCATTCGCAGGCAGGTGGTCTTGCCTGAACCGGAAGGTCCCAGCATCGAGAAAAATTCCCCATCCTGTATATCCAGCGTCACATCGTCCACCGCCTTGACTTCCCCGAAGTAGCGGCTAACGTTCTTGAATAGAACCGCGGAATCGCTCATCAAGTGCCCTCGCTTGAGTTCCAGCCGCGCCGAACTTTCGGCGCGGCTGAAATCAATGCACAAAAGCCTATTGGCCACCGATGATGGCCGTGAACTGCTCGACCCACTTGTCGTAGGTCACGCAATTGCTCTGGCCGTTGCCGCAATCGGCGATCGGGGTCTTCCAGAAGAAGATTTTGTCGAAGTCGTTATAGCCGTTGGTCTTGCAGCCATTCGGCCCCAGCAATGTGCTGGCCGTGCAGCCCGCGGGAACGGCTGGATTGGAACCGAACCAGGAGGCGACATCGCCCTGGACTTTCGGATCAATCGAATGTTCGAGCCACAGGTACGCGCAGACAGGATGTGGAGCCTTGGCAGCCATCATGGTCGTATCGGCCCAGCCGGTCGCGCCTTCCACAGGGATCGTGCTGGCAATGGGCTGTTTATTTCCCACCAGGAGATTGACCTGATAGGGCCAGGATGGTGAGGCCACAAAACCGCCATTTGTAAAGTCCTGGACTTGGACGCTATAGTCGCCCCAGTACTTGGAAACGATCTGGCGTTGTTGTTTCAAGAGTGTCACAGCCGCATCGAATTGCGCCTGGGTCAGTTCATAAGGATCGGTGATGCCGAGTTCTGGATTGTGATACTTCAGATATAACGCAGCGTCGGCGATATAGATCGGGCCGGAGTACGCCTGAACGCGCCCCTTGTTCGACTTGCTGTCCGGGAGGTTCATCTCTTTGAAGACAACGTCCCATGAAGTGGGTGTGGTCGGGAAAACTGTGGTGTTGTACATCAACACGTTCGGACCCCACTGGTACGACACGCCGTAATGCTTGCCACTGACCGTATGCCACGGCGCGTTCTGCAAGCGCGGATCTACATTCTGGTAGGACGGAATCTTGCTGATATCAATTTCCTGCACCGACTTGCCGTAGATGAGGCGCAGGCTGGCGTCGCCGGAAGCCGTCACGAGATCGAAGCCGCCGCTGTTGATGAGCTGCACCATTTCATCGGACGTGGCCGCATCTTTCACGTTGACTTTGCAGCCGGTCTGCTTCTCGAAGCTGGTCACCCAGTCATAGTTCGGATCGTTTGCACCGCGTTCGATATATCCTGGCCAGGCGACGATATCCACTTCGCCTTCTCCTTGCGAAGCGGCGGGCGCCTGTGTCGCGGCAGGGGCCTGAGTAGCCGCCGAGGCTGGTGTCGCGGCCGGTGCTTGTGTTGTTGCCCCGCCGCCACAAGCAGTCAGCACCAGGCTGGCCGCTGCCAGCACACTTAAAAACGCAAACCATTTGAATTTCATTTGTCTCTCTCCTTTGGCGAAATTGGTCAAACGAATAAAATGGAATCCAAAAGAATAACGTTTGCGGAGCACCTCCTCTCCAGGACAGCCAAAAGTGTAACTTCGTGTTATTCGATAGGTCAATTATATGGAACAGGCTTGGGAAGTCAATTGCTGCTTTCCGTTTAAGACATGAAATCGCCGGCTTGAAATATTCCAGGCGCGCCGTGGCGGATGCAGGCATGGTTGTGCAAGTCTCGAAAAGCCGTAACATCCTCGAAGATAATTGAAGTGCTACAATATGGGTGTACTGAAACTCCACAAATTCAGGAGTGTGGCAGATGAGTAAAGAGGATGAACTTCGTGATGTCCTAAATGAAACTGCAAAGGTGCTCGCAGAAGGACAAAACAATCCGCGCACGTGGCTTTCATGGATGGTCTACTTGCTGGCGCGCCTCGAGGACCAAGCCGCAAAGTCGGGCGCTGCCCGCCGGGAGTCCTATATGGAGATGCTCTCCGCCCTGCAGGATGAAATCAGGAATCGTATGAGGACTGGCGGCTGGCATTAAGCTGTGAACCCCATCCTGCGTCGCGTCCTCCAACTTCTCTTTCTGATAGCTATCCAGGCTGTGCTTTTGTTCCTCAGCGCGGGCAGTATAAGCTGGCCTGCAGCCTGGTGGTACATCGGCCTATATTTCCTGGGAATCCTTTTTGCTTCTTTGGTCATGTTGCCTCACCGTAAAGAAGTCATTGAGGAACGCAGCAAGGGAGCCGCCGGCGGCAAGACCTGGGATATCTGGTTGACCCGCATCATGAGCATTCCATCGCTGGGGTTGTTGATCGTTGCCGGCCTGGATCAACGCTTCGGCTGGTCGCCCGACTTCAACTTGGCTTTCCAAATGATTGGCGGCGTGCTTTTTATGTTGGGTTATGCTGTCGTGGTCTGGGCGATGTATACCAATCAGTTCTTTTCATCCGTAGTGCGCATCCAGGCGGAACGCGGTCACGTGGCAGTGACCGGTGGTCCGTACCGCTTCGTTCGCCATCCCGGTTACGTGGGCATGATGGTATCTGCTTTGGGCGGCGTTTGGTTGCTCCGGTCAACATGGACGATGATCCCTTACGCGTTGTATGTGGCAGTTGTTATTACCCGCACCGCATTGGAAGATAAAACCCTGCGAGCTGAACTTCCTGGCTATGTCGAATATGCCAGCAGGACTCGCTACAGATTACTTCCCGGTATCTGGTAAGCCAGTCGGGTTTCCAAATTTCCCCACGATCCTCAAAATATCAAACCCCTCTGCAAAGGGCCGCTCCGCTAGCGCGCCGTGGCGGATCATGGTCGCACGCAGCAGGTCCGACTCAAAATAATATTTTTCGTGATATGTCTCGTATTGGGATAACGCCTCGATTTTCTTCTCGACGTCTTCTTCCGTCACTTCGACCAGAAAGTGTGGAAAAAAACCATAGGACGAGCGTACCACATCGTAGCCCAGCACGGTGATGCCGCGATAGGCGCGCAGAGCCTCCTCGGTGGCTACGTTGTGATCCTGGTGGATATCCTGCCTGGTGTGGACGAAAACGATCTCCGGCTTGAACTCGCTCCGGATTTCCAGCAGGTATTCCAGGATCTCCTGGCGCAGGTCGGGGAATTTGCGGGTGATAAACTCTTCGATGATGACTTTTTCCTTTGGTACGCCCAGCACTGCCATGGACTGGTAGTGCTCATTCACCAGGTTTTTCAAGGCAGGGTTTTTCTGGTTGTCAGAAAGCGTCACACACAACACATCCGTCTCTTTGGCGATATGATGCAGCAGCGCGCCGCAGCCCAATTCGATATCGTCCGGGTGTGCACCGAGGAAGAGAACGCGTTTGCCGTAGAAATTCATGTTACTTGGTTGCCAGGATTCCGCCGACCACTTTTGTCATCACCAGCTTGCCGTCTCGTTTAAACCAACGGGCGGCGACTTTTTCGATCTCGCCAATCAGGGCCTCGTATTCTTCCTTGCTGTTGAACATCGAAGTCCACAACTTGCGGTCCTCGGACAGGGAGGCGCGCACGTAGTCAATGAACGGTTGGATAGAGGGGAAAGTGATTGGGTTTTCGAAGGTGTGCAGTTCGGTTTTGGCAAACTTGCTCTCGATGGTCTTGTAGATATCGCCCTTGAAACGGGACGAACCGGGCATGGACGGGATGGGTTTATTTGTAGCTTCCTTGATGATGTCATAGAACATCTGCTTGTTTTCGAGATCGG
>JAKANW010000108.1 GCA_021823555.1 Chloroflexota bacterium | reverse complement strand
GAATTGGGTATGGCCATCATCTGGATCACCCACGATCTGGGTGTGGTGGCAGGCCTGGCCCAACGGGTTGTTGTTATGTACGGGGGATTTATTATCGAGGAAGCGCCGGTTAAAGAATTGTATTCCAATCCCACTCATCCATATACGTTAGGACTCTTGCGCAGCCTGCCTCGTGTAGATGAGAAGGAACGTACACGCCTGGAATCTATTGAAGGCGCTCCGCCAGTTCTATACAATAAACCAACCGCCTGCCCGTTTGCCCCTCGCTGTAAGTGGGTTATGGAGCGATGCTGGAAAGAAAATCCCATGCTTGAACCTGTGGCGCCTGAGCACCGCGTGGCCTGCTGGGTGGATACCAAGACCGGGAGGCCCCGTTCATGAGCGACAACAATGCAGAAATCCTTCTGAAGGTTGAAGACTTAAAGATGCACTTCCCCATCTACCGGGGTGTGCTCCAACGCCAGGTGGGGGCAGTGCGCGCAGTGGATGGTGTTAGTTTCGATGTGATACGTGGTGAGACGCTGGGCCTGGTGGGCGAGTCGGGTTGTGGTAAATCCACCACGGGCCGTACCATTTTGCAGTTATATAAACCTACCGCTGGTCAAATTCATTTTGAAGGTGTTGACCTGGTCAAGTTGCACGGTGAAGAAATGCGGCGAATGCGCCGAAAGATGCAGATGATCTTCCAGGATCCGTATGCCAGCCTCAATCCGCGCATGACCGTGGAGCAAATTGTCGGTGAACCTCTTATGGTTCACAACGTTGCAACCGGCAGGGAAATCCAGGAACGTGTCCAGCACCTGATGGAAGTGGTTAAGTTGAATCCAGCCTTTGCCACCCGCTATCCACATGAATTCTCCGGTGGCCAGCGCCAGCGTATCGGCGTGGCGCGTGCCCTCGCTCTCCAGCCGTCTTTCATTATTTGTGATGAGCCTATCTCTGCCCTGGATGTATCCATTCAGGCGCAGGTAGTTAACCTGCTCGAAGAACTGCAGGAACAATTCAATCTGACATACCTGTTTATCGCCCATGACCTTTCGATGGTGCGCCACATTAGCAAGCGCGTGGCGGTGATGTATCTGGGTGTGATCGTGGAACTGACAAACCGCGATGAGTTGTATAGGAATCCGCTACACCCGTATACACAAGCCCTGCTTTCCGCGGTTCCGGTCCCGGATCCGGTTGCCGATGCCCAGCGCAAGCGTATTATCCTCGAAGGGGACGTTCCATCACCTGCCAACCCGCCCTCCGGTTGCCGTTTCCGCACGCGCTGCCCGCTGGCGGACACCATCTGTGCAGAGAAACGTCCCGATTTCCGTGAGGTGACTCCAGGCCATTTTGTGGCCTGTCACATGGTCAAGTAATGCGTTTTTGCTTCCTCTTGAAAGGAGGTGATCGCTTTAGGGAAGTTGATTGTATGCTTGTTCGGTAAGTTCGTAATGTCCAATCCATTTACTAGAATGTGAGGAGAAGAACGATGCGTAAACTGTTTGTTCTGTTTAGCCTGCTGGTAGTCGCCAGCATGGCGTTGACGGCTTGTGGCGCTCCCACTGCTGCGCCTGCTACTCAAGCTCCCTCGACTAGCGTTACCCAGCCGCCTGCTGCTACCCAGGCTCCTGCTACCCAGGCCGCTACGACCTTCAAATCCAAGGACCCGACGACCTTCGTTGTAGCAGAGTCCGAAGTCGGTATTGATACCCTCGACCCGGCTCTGGCTTATGATACCGCCAGCGGCGAGATCCTCCAGAACGTCTACGAGACCCTGGTGTTCTATGATGGCGAAGCCACCGACAAATTCGTCCCGATGCTGGCCGAGTCCTGGGACCTCTCTGCAGATGGCAAGACCTATACCTTCCATATTCGCCAGAACGTGAAGTTCCACAATGGCGATGTCATGACGCCGACTGATGTGGCTTATTCCTTCCAGCGCGGTTTGCTCCAGGCCGGCTCTGCTTCCCCGCAGTGGCTGCTCTCCGAGCCTTTCTTCGGCGTTGGAAATCAGGACGTTGCCCAGTTGGTGGATCCCTCCGGCGCTCTCGTGGATGACCGCGAGAACCTTGCCAAGGCCGATCCTGCCAAGTTGACGGCTGCCTGCCAAACTGTCCAGAACGCGATCGTGGCCGACGACGCTGCCGGCACTGTGACCATGACCCTGGCTCAGCCGTGGGGTCCTTTCCTGCCCTCCATTGCCCAGACCTGGGGCTCCGTGATGGACAAGAAATGGGTTATTGAAAAGGGCGGTTGGGATGGCACCTGCGGTACCTGGCAGAATACCTATGCCATGCAGTCCGCCGATGATCCCTTCTCCGGCATTGAAAACGGCACCGGCCCCTTCATCCTTGACAAATTCGCCAACGGCGAAGAAGTTGATCTGGTCAAGAACACCAATTACTGGCGCGATCCGGCCAAGCTCGATCGTGTGATCCTCAAGCAGGTTCCTGAATGGGGTACCCGCTTCTCCATGATGCAGACTGGTGACGCCGACCTGGCCACTGTGCCGCCTGCCAACCGCTCCCAGATGGATGCCTTGGTTGGCGCGTTCCAGTCCTACGATCCCAACACCAACACGTATGGACCTGTGCAGGAAGTCTGCAAGTACGATGATACTGCCTTAGGCGCTGCCAAGTTCACCGCCTGCGCGGCGGGACAGACTGGCACTGGTGGGCCTTTCCTGCTTCGCATTGGCCGCCCAGGTATCAGCATGGATGTGCTGCTCTTCAACTTCAACATTGCCACTTCGAAGGACAGCCCGAACCCTTACATTGGTTCCGGCCAGCTGGATGGCAATGGCGTCCCGCCCGACTTCTTCTCTGACGTCCACATCCGCAAGGCGTTCTCTTACTGCTTTGACTTCCAGACCTACATCAACGATGTGTTCAATGGCGAAGCGATCCAGCCGGTAGGCCTGCCTCTGCCCGGCATGCCCGGCTACTTCCCGGACACCCCGCACTACACTTATGACCTTGACAAATGCAAGTCAGAGTTCGAGGCCTCCACGCTCAAGTCAGCCGATGGCAAGTCCGTCATGGATGTCGGTTTCCGCGTCCAGATGATGTACAACCAGGGCAATACCGCCCGCCAGACCATCGCTGAGATCCTGGCCAGCAACCTGGCCCAGGTCAATGACAAGTTCATTGTCGAGACCCTCGGCCTGCCGTGGCCTGCCTACCTGCGTGCCCAGCGCGCCAAGCAGATCCCGATCATGACCGGTGGTTGGTTGGAAGATATCCACGACCCGCACAACTGGTATCAGCCCTACACCCTGGGCGCCTACGGCAGCCGCATCAGCCTGCCAGCCGATATCTCGAAACAGTTCGCAGATATCTTGAGCCGCGGCGTGTCTGAGACCGATCCCGCCAAACGTGCAGACATCTACAAGGAAGCCAACCAGTTGTACTACGATCTGGCTGTCGGCACCCCGCTCGAAGTCGCCACCAGCCATGGCTTCAGCCAGCGCTGGGTGGAAGGTCAGGTCCTGAACCCGATCTTCCCCGGCTTCTACTACTACACCATTTACAAAGACTAAGCCGACTGAAATAAGTAACAAATCCGGGGACCTGGGAACAGGTCCCCGGATCTCCCCGGAATTCTGGATTGCAGAGTATGAAAAACCCAGGTTCTCCATGCTCTGGAAGCCAGAAGACAGTTTCTACTACTGCCTGTATAAATTTCTGGCCTCGATTTATAGCAAAAAGTGAAAAGACAGTTTCGCCCAGACATTTTCGCTATAACTATAGTAACTTGAAAGAGGTTGTCCAATGATTACTTATATCATCCGCCGCCTGTTGATGGTGCCGTTGCTTCTCTTCGGAGTGACTGTGCTGATTTTTGGTATGTTACAGTTCCTTTCACCGGTGGAACGAACGGCTCTGTATGTGCGTGATTTTCCGAAGAATGACCTTGCCATTCAAGGCCTGATCAAGCAATATGGATTGGACCAACCGATTTATGTTCAATACTGGACCTGGCTGGTCGGTAAAACGGATTCGATTACGCACCAGCGCAAGGGCGGCATCCTGTTCGGTGATTTTGGGTATTCCCGCACCGCTTCCCAGCCGGTGGTGGAATTGATCCAACGCCGCTTCCCCAATACGCTTGACTTGACGATTTGGACTATTGGTCCAATGATTTTTGTCGGTATCTGGTTGGGAGTTCAGGCGGCGGTCCACCATAACGGTTTTATTGATCAGGCTGCGCGTGTTTTCAGTATTGTAGGCACCTCGTTCCCCTCCTTTGTTTTTGGCCTGTTAATGCTGCTGATTTTTTACGCCAACCTGCAGTGGTTCCCGCCTGGACGCTTGACCGATGCATTTAACCAGGTTGTGGAATCGAATAGCTTCCATCATTACACTTACCTTATAACCTTTGACGCTTTATTAAATGGACGTTTTGACATTTTCCTGGATGCCCTGCGGCACATGTTCTTGCCCATCCTGACCCTATCTTATATCAGTTGGGCGGTCTTCTTGCGTGTGACGCGCGGTTCCATGCTCGAGACCCTGCGCATGGAATACGTCACCACGGCGCGCGCCAAAGGCCTGCCTGAACGCGATGTGATCTACAAACATGCCCAGCCCAATGCCATGTTGCCTGTAGTGACCCTGGCGGGCTTTAATGTGGTTGGCTTGTTGGGTGGCGTGATCATCACGGAAACGGTCTTCAACTATCCAGGGATCGGTTCGGCGGCTGCGCGCGCGGCTACCAACCTGGATGTGGTTACCATACTGGGCTTTGCCCTCTTCGACGGGTTTATCCTTATCGTTGCGAATCTGGTAGTAGATGTTATGTACGCCTTTGTTGACCCGCGCGTACGCCTATCTTAGGAGAGACGAATGACCCAACCTTCTGTTCCTTCCGGCGATAATTCCCTGTTGCGCGATACGATCTCGATGCGAGAGATCGGGTGGCTGGAGCGCACGCTCGGCCCGGAAAACTACCGCATCCTGACGGGCATGATGAAGACCCCAGCCTCGATTACGGGGTTCGTGCTGATCCTGTTGTTCGTCATTATTGCCCTGGCTGCCCCGCTGATTGCCCCGCCGCTCAACCCGAATGATCCATACACCATTCCGCGCGATGGATATAGCTCCGACCCGCGTCCGATGATGTCTGCGTGGAAATCACGTCCGCCGGCCCTGCCATTCTGGTGGCAGCCCATTATGAAAACCGACAAATGGGTGCACTTGTTGGGTACATCTGAAGGCCAGTACGATATCTTCTATGGCATTATCTGGGGCACGCGTACCGCCTTCAAGACCGGCCTGGTGGTGACTTTCTCGACCTTGATCGTCGGTGTCATCTACGGTTCCATCTCGGCTTATTATGGCGGCTGGGTGGACAATATCATGATGCGTGTCGTGGACATCCTATTGATCCTGCCCAGCATCCTGGCTGCCTTGATCCTGGCTTCCATTTTGACCCCGAAGATTGGCAAGAGTGAGCTTCCGGTGATGATCGCGCTCATTGCATTTGGCTGGATGGGGTATTCGCGCATTATCCGCAGCGATATTTTGTCCGTCAGGGAACGTGACTATGTCATGGCGGCCCGTGTGGTGGGCGTCAAGGATAGCCGGATCCTCTTCCAGCACATTCTCCCGAACGCGATCTTCCCGACCCTCATCCTGGCCTCGCTGGCCATTGGCGACGTGGTACTCTCCTTTGCAGCCCTTTCCTTTATCGGTGTCGGCGTCGAAGTAGGTTATGCGGACTGGGGACAGGTACTGTCCTTTGCCCGCAACTGGATCACCAGTTTGGATACTTATTGGTATATCATCATCTGGCCCGGCTTGACCCTTGTCTTCTTTGTCATGGGCTGGAACCTGGTCGGTGATGCCCTGCGCGACGTGCTCGACCCGCGCATGCGCGGCAAGACTTAGTTTTGTGCAAACCAAATTTGTTTCCAGGCTTACCCTGATTTCCCTTGGAATAGCGCTGCTTTTTGCAGCGCTATTCTTCGATACTGGCTTGGTCACATCTTCCCGCCAACAGGCGGCAGCCACACCTACAGTGGACCGCCTGGCCAAGCCTACCATGCCTGCTGTGCCATCACAGGCCGATCATGGTGCGCAGGTATATTGGCTTTCCTGACTGCCTTGTCATGGAGATCGCGGGCAGGGTCTGACCGATGAATTCCGGCAAACCTATCCGCCCGGAGATCAGAATTGCTGGAAGTCTGGTTGTCATGGCAAACGCCCTTACGATAATGGCTTTACTCTCCCCATGAGCATCCCGGCTCTTATTGGAGCGGGTACCCTTCAGAAATTTCCCAATGCCGCAGTTTTGCACGCGTTTATCGCCGCAGCCATGCCTTTCTGGAAACCCGGTAGTTTGACCGAGGAGGAGTCCTGGCAGGTGACAGCCTTCATTTTGCGCCAGAATGGCCTATGGGACGCGCGGGCGGAGTTAAACGCATCCAACGCGGACCAGGTCCGGGTCGGCGCGAACGAGGTGGAATCCACACCCACGCCCGCTCCCGTTTCCTCTTCATCGGTCCAGATATCCTGGCCGGTTATTGCTGGCGGCGTCCTCTTGTTGATGATCGCGCTGGCAATTGTCTTCATCTCCAAAAACCTTCATCGTAGTTAGGTTGCCATCTTCGATGGTCTTGTATTCCATTTGGTGGGTTACATCTGAATCGTGCTTCACTGTATAATTGGCAAACCCCGTATATAGAAGGGACCAAGCTATGAATTCCTTCCGCAAGAGTCTGCTGATCCTGCTACCCTGTTCCCTGGTGCTCTCGGCTTGTGGGTTTCTCCCTGCCTCATCCGGGCCGACTCCCACTTATGCTGTGCCCACTGCGGCTGTTTCGTCGCCCACCGCTCCTGCTGCGCCTCGTTCTCTGACGATCTGCCTTGGTGAGGAACCCAATACCCTTTATCCTTACGGCAATCCGAATGCCGCTGCCCGCAGTGTGCTGGCCGCGGTGTATGACGGGCCGATTGACGCGGTGGGCTATGCCTATCAACCGGTCATCTTGACTCAATTACCTTCGCTTGCCAACGGGGATGCGCAAATTACAGCAACCGCTGTTGCTCCCGGCAGCCAGGTGGTGGATAACAGCGGAAATCTTGTCCTGCTCGATAAAGGTGTGAAGATTCGCCCGGCGGGCTGCCGCGCGGATGATTGTGCCATTACTTATGATGGCACGACCCAGGTTACCATGGACCAAATGGTTGTCACTTTTCGCATGCGCCCCGATATCACCTGGTCTGATGGTACGCCGCTTAATTCCGATGATTCGGTTTATGCTTTCAGCCTGGCCTCCGATGCGGCCACTCCCGGCTCTACGTACCTGATCGATCGAACCCAGGCTTATGAGGCCACCGATGCCGCTACGACACAATGGTGGGGCAAGCCCGGTTTCATGGACCCCACTTATTTTACGAACTTCTGGTCGCCGGCGCCCAAGCACCTGTGGAGCGCATTCTCTGCCGCCGATCTGCTCAAAACGGATATTGCTGCCCGCACGCCTGTTGGTTGGGGGCCCTACGTGATCCAGGAATGGCTGCCTGCCGACCACATTACCCTTACAAAAAATCTCAACTATTTCCGCATCGCGGAGGGGTATCCAAAATTTGACACTCTTACCTTCCGCTTCATCGCCGACCCGAACTCGGCCATTTCTGAATTGGTGGCTGGTCGTTGTGACGTGCTCGACCCCACCGTCCATCTCGACGGGCAGGCGGGATTGCTCCAGCAAATGCAGCAAAGCGGTCAATTAAAGGTCTCTTTTGCATCCGGCATGACCATCGAGTGGCTTGGGATGGGCGTCAAACCGGCTTCGTATGACGATGGTTATGATACTCTTTATGCCAGGGATCGTCCCGATATTTTTGCCGACCCGCGCACCCGCCAGGCCATCGCATCCTGCATTGACCGCCAGAAGATCGTGGACACGGTACTCCTTGGCCTGACGAGCGTGCCGACTACTTACATCCCC
>JAKANW010000107.1 GCA_021823555.1 Chloroflexota bacterium | reverse complement strand
TCAATCACCAAGCCCTCAGGCACACAGCCGGTATACGCTCGGTAGATTGCCTTGCGGGTCGAGAGGCCGTAATCGAACTCGCGTCTCTGCTTGATGGGGCAAATCGCGACGGCTTCCTGCTCATTGGGGAAGATTCCCCGCACGCCGCGCGGTTGCTGGCGAACGGTGACCGTGAAATTGCCCACGTAGCCTTTCGCGCCAATGACTTCCGCGCCGGTGTGGATGGTGATGTTCGGTTCCGCCAGGACGCGATCAATCAGCCGCTTGAGTAGCGGACGCGCCTCTTCGTTGGTCGGGAAGACGCGCTCCCATTGGGCCATGTGCCCACCCAGGTAGTGACTCTTTTCCACCAGCGTCACTTTCAACCCGCGGCGCGCCATATCCAGCGCGGAGCGCAATCCCGCCACGCCGCCGCCGATGACCAATGCCTGGCGATGGGCCGGCAGGCGCACCGGGTCCAGGGGTTTCATGTTGCGCGCCTTGGCTACACCCGCCGACATCATACGGATGGCTTTTTCGGTGGCTTCCTTGGGCGTGCCGTGATGTACCCAACTGACCTGCTCGCGCAGGCCGATGTGATAATACAGATAGGGATTCAGCCCGGCGCGGGTCAGCGTGCGGCGGAAGGTCTGCTCATGCAGGAAGATGGAGCAGGCGCCAATGACCACGCGGTTGACGCCCCTTTCCTGGATGTCATCCGTGATCAATTTCTGGCCGGGATCAGAGCACATGAACATGTTGCTGCGGGAAACGACCACGTTCGGCTGTTTCTCAAGCATCCTGGCGACCATCTCGGTCTTCACCACATCACCAATGTTCCCACCGCAGTTACAAACATACACACCGATGCGCGGCGTTTCATCCTGGGGATTTTGTTCCTCTTGCGCCTGTTTGTTGACGAGTTCCTCAGGCATATTCCACGTTCCTTTCGGGCTGGCTTTGCGCCTCTTTCCCGGACCCATTGCTGGATTCCAGATAAGAGGCGGTCGCGGCGGCTGCCGCGCCAGCCATCATGATGCTGTCCACGATGTCCATCGGGCCTGCCGCTGTGCCGGTGACGAAAATGCCCGGTTGCGAAGTCACGGCAGGGAACACGTTGTAATCGGGGATTTGAACAAAGCCATCTTCGGCGACAGGGACATTGAACATCTGTTGCGGGTTGTAGCCGGGCAACATGCCTACGGAGAGCACCACCAAGTCATGCTGGCGTTCGGTCACGCGGGTCTTGCCGAATTCGTCAATCAATTCCACGCGCACGATGGGGCTTTGGTTTTCCCCCTCGCGAATACGCGCCACCTTGCCTTTGACGAATTCGATGCCCATCGCTTTTGCGTTCTGGTAGAACTGTTCGTAGCCTTTGCCAAAGGTGCGGATGTCCATGTAATAGATGGTGATTTCCGCCAGCGGCAGCGCGCCCGAAAGGAGCATAGCCTGTTTGATGGCATACATGCAGCAGACCCGTGAGCAATACGGCACGCCCAGGGTCTGGTCGCGCGATCCGGCGCATTGGACGTAGGCAATCGAGGCGGGCATCTTCCCATCCGAGGGTCGCAGCACCCGCCCATAAGGTCCGGTGGGAGCGAGCAGGCGTTCCATCATCATGCCGCTGATCACGTTACGCAGGTTGCCGGCGTCATATTCCTTCTTGGCGTCCAACGGCGTAGTTTCATAGCCGGTCGCCAGCACGATACTGCGGGTTTCGATTTCCACGTGTTCGGGCTGCTGGGTGAAATCAATCGCATCCGAGGGACAAGCCTGGATGCACTTGCCGCAAAACAGGCAGTGATCAATATCCACCACCGCCTTTTGCGGGACCGCTGTGCTGAACGGCACGTAAACGGCGCGGTGCGCCGTGCGCCCGAATTCATGTTCATTGTCCGGGACTTCGAGCGGGCAGACCAACTCACAGGAGCGGCAGCCCGTGCAATCATCTTCGCGCACATAGCGCGGCTTCTTGAGCACCTGCACCGTGAAGTCTTTCCCATTGCGTTCGATGGACTCGATTTCACTATAGGTCAACAGATTGATGTTGTCGTGATGCGCTGTGGCAGACATCTTGGGGGTGGTGATGCAACTGCAGCAGTCCAGTGTGGGGAAGACCTTGCTCAGGTCAATCATTTTCCCGCCGATGCTGGATTTGCGTTCCACCAGTGCGACTTGATAGCCCTGATCGCCCAAGTCGAGCGCGGTCTGCATCCCAGCAATCCCGCCGCCAACCACCAGCGTGTCCACTTTGAGATTATTCGTTGACATAGGTGGTATCTCCTTGCGGCTCCATCGGCTGGGAAAGAAGTACGCGCGGTTTGGTCAATGGACGCGGCACCGGCCCTATTTCCTCGAGCAGGTTCTCAGCGCGCTGGACCTCCTCCAGAAATGGGCGCACGCACACGGTACAGATGGCGGCCAGCCGCAGACGGCGCGGATCCAGGTTGAGTTCTTTCATCCTGTCGTAAGTTTGATTCACAATTTCTGCCGTCTTTTCAGACTCACCCTTGTAAGGGCTATCGGTGCCGCTGTACATGACCGTGATGGCATCGAAGCCTTTTTCGAAGGCATCCATGTAGAACTTGGGCGGGAAGATGGCTGAGCTCATCACCGGCAAGATATAGGTGTTGGGCGGATAATCCATGTGTCCCTGCCCGGTCATATCGGCTCCGCGGTATCCGCCCGACAGGGTGGCAAGAAGCAGTATCTTGGTTGACTTGTTTGCTGTTTCAGTAGCCATGTGTCTCCTCTCTTTCAGCAAAACGCCGAATTCGAGAATTTATCGTTTACTGTAGCGCGAGATTCTTGCCCTGAGCTTGTCGAAGGGTATCTCGCCAGATGCGACATGAACCCCCATTCGGGGACGATGTGTCGCGGTGCAGAGCGACTTACTTTTTTCGCAGGATGAACAGACGGTCATAGCCGCCGGTCTCGATGAAGCCCATGAAATCATGGCCGAGTTTTTTGCACCACTGGTCGAGGTTGGCGCGCGTGGTCGGATCGCCGGACCAGATTTCCAGAATTTCGCCAACTTTGACGGCTCCAATCGCCTTTTTAGCCTCGAGAAGCGGACCGGGGCAGGACATGGCGCGCGCATCGACTACTTTCGCGGCATGGACGGTGCTGAGATCAATTGTGGTATCCATCGTAAATTCTCCTTTGTGAATTAGTTTTGATCAGATTGTAGTGACTTCCATCAATATATCTTTGGGTCTGTTCCTGAACACCAGACAATCCCGGGTCAGTTCGTTGTCAACAAGATGATAGTAAATACTGTGCAGTTCCCGCCAGGCTTCCACCAACTTGTTAAATCCCAAAACATGGAGGTGATGTATTGTGCTTTGCGGAGAGGCACCAATCGCTAATGCGATTTCGTTAGCTGTCCGTCCCTTTTCTGCCAAAAGCCACAAAACTAAAACTCTCTGAGGATTTCCCAACACGCGAAAGAAAGCCGCCTGACGCTCCGCCAATATCTGGATTTCTTCAGAAAGATCTGGTTTCATAGGATGCTCATGGATTCGTGTTCAGGCGAGACATGGCTTGTAAGGCCAAAATCTTAGCCATGCTGTCCTATTATGTGTTATTTTTCACAAGACAGATAGTGATACCTATCACAAGCGGTATTCCTTTTTACTTTTATGGGGTATAGATAAATTGCATAGCCCCCATCTGGACGATTATGAGCCTGTCCCCCCATTTTCACATTCATTTTTCGCTATCGAGGTGTTATCTCACTCCGTCCACCGAGGGAAACAGCGCGGTAAGACCCCACTGAACTTGCAGATGTTGTTTCCTTTCATGAATCGCCGACAATGCGACCGGCCTCCCCAGAGGCTGAGCAGGGTGCCGCGCCTGCGCACGACATGGATCATGTATTCGCCAGAAAGAGATAATTGGCGATTCGCCGACATACGTGTCCTCTAGGGTTATCCAGTTCCAGTTCGGAGCATTTCCGCGTATTGATTGGGCATATCACTGGCCTCAATTGCTTGTGCAACACGTTCAATATCGTACGGAACACGTCTAAACGCGACGCTAAGATCGCTGTTATTTGCTTCTAACACCACGTAGCAAGCCTGTGGATTTCCGTCTTTTGGTTTACCTACGCTACCTGCGTTCACAACATGGCGACCACTCGGGAGGATTCGATGATAGGGGATATGGGTGTGACCGCACACAAGTACATCCGCCTGAGCGAGATCTAATAGACGCTCCATAGTGGCATCGGGACGGTCGTTGTACAAGTATTCATTGATTTTTCGCGGGCTGCCATGAACAAGACGGACGTGCAGTCCATCTATTTCCAATGGAATCTGGTCAGTGAGTTGACGCAGAAAGAGTTTGTTGTCTGCGGTTGTATTCTGGTTGGACCAGGCAATGGAGCGTTTGCCCAATGCTTCTGCCTCTTTACTCGTATAGGCGCAGCCGCAGTCGTCACTATTGTTTCCTACGCCCCGATCATAATTACCCATTAGTGTTGGGATGTTTCGTTCCCGAATAGTTTCAATCACCTCGTTGGGGAACGTGCCATAACCAACCAGATCGCCTAAACAGTAAAGCGGAGAAAGATCGCGCGCTTCCATGTCAGCCAGAACAGCTTCGAAGGCTGGCAAATTGCCGTGAATGTCTCCAAAAATCGCCACACTCTTCATCTCTTATCCTTTCGATTACGTTCGATCATAAGCAGTAGATATTCGATGCGAACCTTTAATAGCCGCGCGGTATCCTGAAAAGCGTTCTCCTGGGATTGCGGGCCGCCTTCAATAGCCGCTGGATCAGGAAAGCTCCAATGAATTTGTTCGGGATCACCGGGAAAGACAGGACACACTTCGCGCACCCGGTCACAGACGGTGATAATGTAATCAAAGTTCTCCCCTAGAAATTCATCAAAATGCTTGGCGCGATGTTGGCTCAAATCAATGCCTATTTTTGACAGCACTTTAATCGTCAAGGGGTGAATAGCAGTTGGCTCGCTCCCCGCGCTGAAAACTTCTATCTGGTCACCGCCTAATTTGCGTAAAAGGCCTTCAGCCATTTGAGAGCGAGCACTGTTGTGCGTACAAAGAAATAGAACACGTATCGGAGAGGGTGACAAGGTTTCAGCCTGGAGATGAGGTTGCGAAATGGGTTCACCCAGGGCGGGATGCAAGGATTGCCCGGTCTCGAAATACAGTCGGCGAAATTGGTCGAGATTCAAGCTGTAGTAAATATCCCGACCATCTGCCGAACTGCGGCGTTCAGTGACCAATTTTTGGAGTCGAAGACGTTTAAGGTGATAGGAGACCAGGTTGTGCGGCTGCTTGATCTGCTTTACCAGCTCTTCGACTCGGTGGTCACTCCGAGATAAGGCCAGCAATATCCGCCAGCGGATGTCATGAGCTAAAAGTTTGAGAAATTGAAGGGGTTGAGGCGTTGCCTGTGCCAGTCTCATATTTATCTCTCCAGAAAATTATATCAAACTGGTTTGAAATATATTATAGAATCTTAAAAAAGGCAAGAGGCGACCACAGCCAAAACTCATAAAGTGGGTCTGCGAAATTTGCATTTCTTTCGTCTTCGAAGAGTCTTCTTAGGCTCAACTCCCCCAAGGCTACATTTCATATGCGGTTTTGATTTATGTTTCGGTGTAATACTGGGCAGTCTAATATTCCCCTTCGGTGGTTCCGGTACTGATTCGAATTAGAATTTGCTGCGCCACGTTACTACCTTGGCATTTAAGACTCTCCTGAAAAAGGCGTCAGTAGCGTGTGTAACATTGACCTCGTAGTTTGCAGTTGCTTCGCCATTTACCCCCAGTGCAGCAATTGTTGGGAGTGGAATCTATTTTTGTTTCAGCAGTCTTGCCGAGTTTCCCATGATGCCAATATCGGGCATGGATTGCGCGGCGGCGGCGAGCACAGGCGGGAGGAATCCGAAGGATGCCAGAGGCAACCCCAAAAGATTGTAGACAGTGGTGAACGCCAGGTTCATTTTTACGATCTTCATGGTTCGTTTGGCGATCTTCAACACGTCAGGAACCAAATTCCAATCTTCGCGCATGAGCGCGATATGCGCCGCTTCGATGGCGACATCCGTGCCTGCCGCGCCCATCGCAATGCCAACATTCGCCTGGGCAAGTGCCAGACTTAATCAAGTACCTGTGATCTCTACGGAAGACTTTCAGGATGAGCAAACTTTGGAAGGGATTCGATTCATCAACCCTTTTGCAGATCAATTTGTGATTGATGAATGGTAAGTAAAGATGGCATTACCTAAAATCACGGAGAGCATGATCCGTGCGGGGGCAGGACCGGAAAGCTTTCATCGCGGCGAGGAATATTATCGAGACGGCGCGATCTCGAATACTGCCATTCAAGGAGCCCTGTTAAGCGGTGAGTGCCAGCAAATTACCCTCAGGAAGTTGAGCATACCGGAACTGCGCATGCCGCCTTCGACGACACGGATCATCGGGTTGTCCATGATTCTCGACTAAGATAATTTGTTCTCTCTGATTGATAGAAACGAAAACAGGCGGGAAACTCATCCGCCTGTTACCAGCGTAAAGATGTTCGGACTAATTTAGTCCATTAAAGGCCTGAATTTAAACCCGTATCTCAGAATATACCGCGTTGGACTGGTCTTTGTGGTTTTATAGCACTGGAAATGTTACCCCATCCCCATAATCGCGTTCACGCCTGGCTCGGCCAACTGGCGGTAGAAGGCATCCATTTGTTCGGCGGAGTAGGGGGAGTCGTTGTCGAGCCACCAGCTGAGCAGGGCGATGTAGGAACTGGAGATGTAGTGCGCCACAATTTCTGGCGGGGGACTTTGTTTGCGTTTCCCCAGTTGTTTTTTCATGTGACTGAGTAACACCACGGACAGGTATTTCTGGATGTGTGTCAGGGCAATGTTGCCGCCTTGTTTTCCAGCCAGCGCTTTGTAGAGTGGACGCTGTCCTTCCGCGTGTTGGAACATGGACAGGCTCAAGTCCCAGGGATTGCCGCTGGCGACGGACGCGCTCAACAGGTGTTTCTCGAATTCTTCGCGTAAATGCTCGAAGCCGCTGAGCAGCAGATCTTCCTTATCTTGAAAATGAGCATAGAACGTAGAGCGTCCAACGTTCGCGCGGTCAATGACATCCTGCACGGTCACGGCGTCGAAGCCTTTTTCGAGGATGACGGCGATGAGCGCGTCCTGCAGGAGTTGCCGCGTGCGTTGAATGCGGCGGTCGGGGGGCTTTTGAGGCATTGATACATTTCCTTTCAACTTGTGGCTTCGATACGCCTTGGCTATCGCCTCAGGCTACTCAACCATCGAGTTTCTTGAACAAAGCACCTTGTTTTGTTCGGTATCGAACATTTCTGAAGGCTTTGGTTGTTGACTTTCACTTGGAATGCCCGTATAAGAGAAATCGAACACTATGTTCGTAAACGTATATAGTGTACATCAAATCACCTGGAATGCAAAGGAGAAAAATCAAAGTGGAGACTCAACTGGTTAATCGGGAACAGGCTAAGGTCAAGAAAGAAGCGGGCGCTAGGGCTGAGAGTCAACTCATTGGGTTGAGAAATGTCACGAAGGCGTATGAAGTCGCGGGCGGGGAATTCGTCGCGCTGAAAGGGATTGATATGCAGGTCGGCGCGGGCGAGTTCGTGGCGGTGGTTGGGAAGTCGGGGAGCGGGAAGTCCACGCTGATCAACATGATTACAGGCATTGACAACCCCACGTCGGGCGAGGTGTGGGTGGCTTCGACGCCCGTGCATGGACTCGACCAGGAACAACTGGCGGTGTGGCGCGGGAAGAATGTGGGCGTGGTGTTCCAGTTCTTCCAACTGCTGCCCACGCTGACCGTGATGGAGAATATCGTGTTGCCGATGGATTTCTGCAACTCGTTTCCACAGCGCGAGCGAAATGCGCGGGCAATGTCGCTGCTGGAAAAAGTGGGCATTGCGGAACAGGCGGACAAACTGCCTGCCAACCTTTCGGGCGGACAACAG
>JAKANW010000106.1 GCA_021823555.1 Chloroflexota bacterium | reverse complement strand
CAGGCCGACCTCCAGGCTGCTCCCGCGCTTCGAGAGTCCCTCAGCCGAAGATAAATCGCAACGACCGCCATCAGTCCCAGCCCGCACCAGACGATGCCGGCGTTGAGGGCGGCGCGCGCGTCCACCCAACTGCCTCCCAACAGGTCTACCAGGCTGCAAAGGATGTACCAGAAGTAGTAAAGATAGGTCAGGCGGACAGGGTGGCCGGGATAATAACTGGGATTGATGGGCGGAACGCTAGTACGCGTCATGGCTTCGATGATGGAGACGCGTGTTGTCTGGTCGAATGATACGACGCTGTAATACAACTGATCGCCCCATTGCAGGTCTACCAGGGAGAGGATTACAAAAAGAGTCCACAGCCCAATAATCCAATAGAGTATCTTTTTGGGGTATCTGTTTTGCAAGTCAAGCGCCGGCTTTTTGGAAAAGAAAATGATTAGAAAGGCGGCGAAGAAAAACCCCAGGATGAGGAGCGAAAATTTTAACGAGACCAGGCTGGAGGTCAGGTCGAGAACGATGGGGCTGATCGCGAAAGACAGGATCAGGCCGATGCCAAGTCTCGCAATAAATTGGCGGCGTCTAAAGTCGAATAAATCCAGTGCCCAACCGGTCACGTATCCAGGAATGAGAATCACCAGCGGAAATAAAAGAAAAGCGATTAGGGTTTGCGCGATATCTTGAAGGGTGAAGTTGATCGGCATGATTAATAGACGAAAGCGCCGCCGCGATATTGTTCGAGATTTTCTTTGATCCAGGCGATGGTGTGCTCGAGGCCTTCTTCGAGGCTGACCCTAGGCCTCCATCCCAACAGTTTTTGCGCCAACGAACTATCTGCCAGGAGACGCTCCACTTCGCTGCCTTGCGGCCGCAGGCGCTGGTCCTCGCTTTCGATCTTGATGGGTCTGCCGACCATTTGGGCGATTAAGGCGGCCAGATCTCCCACGCTGATTTCCCGCCCTGATCCCAGGTTGAGCGTTTGCCCAATTGCCGATGATTCAGATGCAGCCAGCAGGAAGCCATCCACGGTGTTTGAAACAAAGTTCAAGTCCCGGCTGGGATGAAGATTTCCGAGCCTGAGAGTGTCCTCGGTCAGGCACTGCACAATGATGGTCGGGACAATAGCGCGCATGGATTGGCGCGGCCCAAAGGTGTTGAATGGCCGCACGGTGGTGACAGGCACACCGAAGGAGAGATGAAACGCCTCCGCCATTTTGTCCGCGCTGATCTTGCTGGCGGAGTAAGGCGATTGTCCCTTCAGTGGGTGCCTTTCATCAATCGGGACATATTGGGCGGTCCCGTAAACTTCGCTGGTGGAGGTGTGGACAATGCGCTCCACGCCTTCGTCTCTGCCGGTCTGGAGAATATTCAAGGTCCCGATTATGTTAGTCTGGATATAGGAAAGCGGAGCCTGGTAGGAATATGGAATGGCGATCAGCGCGCCGAGGTGAAAAATAACCTCCCGACCTTTGACGGCATTCCGAATGCTGTCCCGGTCTGTGAGATCGCCGGTTAACACTTCGATTTGTTTGATGTGCGGAGAACGATCCAGCCATCCCCACCTTCCCAGGGCGTTGTAATGTACCAACGCGCGCACATCTGCGCCTTCCTCCACCAGTCGCTCTGTCAGGTGGCTGCCAATAAAGCCGCCCGCCCCCGTCACTAGGACTCGTTTATTCTTCCAATTCATCATGTTTACTCCGGCGTTAATTGATGTAATAATCCTTGAGTCTCCTCACGGATTGACCCGGTTTGATAAAAACTGAGCCCCATGGCCGCGACCAATAGCGCGAACAAAGCCGGGAACGCGTTGGTCAGCAACAGGAGTATGGGGGGATGGATAAACAGCATTTCGGCAGCAACGGTCTTTTGCGTGACAGAAAATAAAGTCAACCCGTAAGCCAGACCGGTCAGCGACAGGAGGACAGCCGGGACGATTCCTTTTCTCAAGTTGTTGGCGTTGGAAAATCCCAGAGCCAGGGCGATGGGAAGGATCGCCAGGGTGTAGTCAAAGCTGATGGATGGGATGGTGAGCGCGACCGCGGCGCAGCCGATCAGCAGGGACGGATCGAGGCCGGGCTGATTTCGTTTATATGCCTGCCAGCCGATCAACGCCAGGCCAGCCAGGACGATCAGGCCCAGGAGAATTTGCAGCCAGTCCCAATTTTTGGATGAGCCGGGCGCAA
The DNA here is from genome assembly GCA_021823555.1 of Chloroflexota bacterium. The sequence goes on along the minus strand of JAKANW010000106.1, from coordinate 5,794 downwards.
GCCCTTGCAGCAATTGAACGAAGGCGGTGATCGAATGGTTGCGGGTCCAGGTTGTGCGCGCTTCTGCAAAACCGGTGATGTTTTTCAGGAACTGGACCAGGCTGCCGGGACCTAACACGAACAGGGTCGCCAGGTTCATCCCACCGAGCAGGGCGAACCGCTTCAGGATGCCCTTCCAATCCCGCCAGTCGTCAATCAGGTTGACGATGAAGATGAGCGGATAGATTTTTAGGTGGACCCCAACGGTAAAAAGGATGTAACTAAGCCAGCGCAGGCGAGGCTGGCGGTGGAAGAGCCAGATCGCGGCGACAACGAAAAAGATGGCGATGACGTTGAACTGGCCGCGCTCCACCTCGAATTGAAATCCGTATGAAACCAGGCCGGTGATGAGAAAGAAGAGAATGGCCGGGGACCATTTTCCCGCCTGCGCAAATTGACCCGGGATGGCGACAGTCGCCAGCACAAAGGCCGCCAACGTCAGCAGGGAGATCGCGGCATAAGAGGTTACCGGGTCGAGGGGGATAAAGATCATGTGGAAGAGGATCGTCAGGGGCGGATAAGGCCCCTGGAAAACGAAGCGCGGCTCGCCGAATAGGAAGGCCTTGCTCATGTCGTTGACGATGGAGAAATGATCCCTGCCTGCCGCCAGGGCGGTCGGCACGTTGACCAGGTTTTGGAGCATCTCTCCTCTGGCGTTCAGGAAGATGGGCAGGAAGGAAAAATATATGAATGTCACGAAGAAGCCGCCGATGATCCACGTTTCGGCGGCCTGGGCTGCGATCCACTGGCGGACTCGCTCCATGCGTGCGGCGGAGGGCGGGTGAACCTTTTCGAGTGCGAGAGTCGCTGCCAGCAGCAGCGCAAAGCCAGCGAAGATCAGCCCGGGACCGGGCTTCCAGCGCCAGGCGATCTCATAATGCTTCCCGTTGGTGCGCAGCGGCGACCGGTCAGTGGAGGAGAAATAGACCCGGTCACCTTGGATGGCATAGCAGGCTCGCGGATCGTCCGAGAATTGTCTCCACCCGCATAAAGTGACGGGCAGAGGCTGGCCGTCCTCCAAAATGTAAACCTGCGAAGGGGAAATCAAACCGCCGACCAGGATTGACTTGAGTCCCAGGTCCAGGATACGGAAGGAGCCCAACGAGGCGTCCGGCGCGGGCAATTTGAGGTCAATGATCTTCGAGGGATTGATCTCCCGCTTCGAGACGGGGCCGCCCCAGGCCGCCAATCCCAGCAGCCCCACGACAAATAAAACCGACCCTGCCCAAAGCGTCATGAGCAGAGATAACTTTAATGGATTTGTCTTCATCAACCGTTCCTTGTGATTCCTGTGCCCGCTATTTTGTGTACTTCTTCTGCCACTCAAACAACTTGTTAAGCGCTTCAATTGGGGAGAGCGAGTTCACGTCCACTGTGTGCAGTTCTTCCAAGAGAGGGCTGGTTTCCGGGAAGAGCATGGCCTGCTGCGCCGTGTGCGGGTCAATCTTCACAGCCCGGCCGGAGGTCTTCTCCAATTGCGCCATGATCTCGTTGGCGCGTGCTACCACCGGCGCGGGCAATCCGGCCAGTTGCGCCACGTGGATGCCATACGACTTGTCCGCGCCGCCGGGGATGATCTTATGCAGGAACACTACTTTGCCGTCTGCTTCGCTGACCGCCACGTTGTAATTGCGCACGCCGGGCAGCAGGTCAGCCAGTTGGGTCAGCTCATGGTAGTGCGTGGCAAACAGGGTCTTACCGCGCAGCTGCGGGTGGTTATGGATGTACTCGATCATGCCCCATGCAATCGAGACGCCATCGTAGGTGGATGTGCCGCGCCCGATCTCATCCAGGATCAACAGACTGCGCGAAGTGGCGTGATGCAAAATATTGGCCGCTTCGATCATCTCGACCATGAAAGTGGACTGCCCGGCGTGGATCTCATCCTGCGCGCCGATGCGGGTGAAGATGCGGTCCGCCAGTCCGATCTTGGCGGAGGCGGCAGGCACGAACGATCCCATCTGTGCCATCAGCACGATCAGCGCCGCCTGCCGCAGGTACGTGGATTTGCCCGACATATTCGGCCCGGTGATGACGCGCACGATCTCGCCTTTTTCGAAGATGACATCGTTGGGGACATAGCGCTCCCCGCGCAGACTCTGCTCGACGACCGGGTGTCGCCCCTCGTGAATTTCCAGCCCGCTCCCTTCCTGGACCTCGGGCCGGGTGTAGCCTCCGAGAGCGGATGCCTCGGCGAGGGCCGCCAGCACATCCAACTCGGCTAGGACGCGTGCCGTTTCGAGCAGTTGATGCGCCGCCTTGGACAGTTCCGCACAGATTTCCTTGAAGAGACGCAATTCGATCTCGCGGATGCGTCCCTCGGCGTTCAGGACGAGCGTCTCGTATTCTTTCATCTCCGGCGTGATAAAGCGCTCGGCGTTGACCAGCGTCTGCTTGCGGATGTAGTTCTCTGGGGCCTTATCGGCCGCGCCGCGTGAGATTTCGATGTAGTAGCCAAAGACCTTGTTATAGCCAACCTTGAGGGTCTTGATGCCTGTGTGCTCGCGCTCCACGGACTCAAGATTGGCAATCCATTCGCGGGCGTGTTTCGATGCTTCGATCACACCGTCCAGCTCAGCTGAGTATCCGGCGCGGATGATGCCGGTGTTTTGCAGGGTAGCGGGCGGATCATCTTCCAACGCGTTTTGCAGAAGCAATAATCCATCGTTCGATAATTCGATGTGGGGCAAGATACCATTTTGACCTACGGCTGATACTACCTTTGGCAATTGTTCCAGTGTGCTCCGCATCGCCGCCAGGTCACGCGGCTGGGCGTGCCCGGCGATGACGCGGTTGACCAGCCGTTCCAGGTCGGCCAGCGGCTTGAGCGCGGCGCGCGTTTCGGCGCGGGTCATGCCGTTGTCGAAAAAGACCTGCACGCCATCCTGCCTCGCCCTGATCTTTGCCACGTCCAGCAGCGGCTGGCTGACCCAGGCGCGCATCAATCGTTTGCCCATCGGCGTGACGGTTTGGTCGAGCACGCTGAGCAGCGAGCCTTTGACTTCGCCGCGCAGGGTCTCGGCGAGTTCCAGATTCCGCCGCGTGGCCGCGTCGAGGGTCATGAACTCGGACAGGCTGTACGAGCGCAAGCCGGCCAGCAGGTTGAGCGCGTCGGGCTGGGTCTCTTTGAGATATTGGAGGATGGCTCCCGCGGCGCGGATGGCGAGACTCTGCCCTTTGAGTCCGAAGCCCTCCAGTGAGGCGGCCTGGAAATGCGCCAGTAGAGTCTCTTCGCATTTACCCGGCTCGAAGCGCCAGGCGGGCCAGGCCGTGAAGTGACCGGGCGCACCCTCACCCCATCCCCTCTCCCCTGGGGAGAGGGGCGCAGGGGTGAGGGTGTCGGGGTAGATGATCTCGGCAGGGTGGAGGCGCGTCAGTTCGGCGCGCAACGCCTCGGGGCTGAGTTGGGTAACGGCAAACTCTCCAGTGGTGATATCCGCGTAGGAAACGGCGGCCATTGGTTGTCCAGCAGTTGAACTGCTGGACGAACCCGAATCGAGAATGACCGAGGCCAGGTAATTGTTGGCGTCGCCCGGCAGGAGTCCCGGTTCCACAATCGTGCCGGGCGTGACGATCCGCACCACTTTGCGCGGGAAGATCCCCTTGATGGGCTGGTCGCCGACCTGTTCACAAATGGCAACGTGGTAGCCTTTTTCGATCAGGCGGGCCAGGTAATTTTCAACGGCATGATAGGGGATGCCTGCCAGCGGGACGCGCACGCCCTTGCCGACTGGTCGGGAGGTCAGCACGATGTCGAGTTCGCGGGCTGTGGTCTCGGCATCCTCGTCAAAGGTCTCGTAAAAGTCACCGAGGCGAAAGAAGAGGATCTCGTTGGGGTGGCTGCGTTTGATCTCGAGGTATTGCTGGCGGACAGGGGTGATATCGTCGTTGGACATGGTTTGATTTTATGGGCAAGAGGGGAAAAGGGCAAGAGGGCGGAATGATTTTTGAGGGCAACGTCCCGAAGGTTGAACTTGAGCCGATTTTGGTCTTTTACTACCAACCTTCGGGACGGTTCCAACCCAGATGAAACACACCCAAATGATTTTGCGAGCCGCAGGGAATCTCGGCTATAATTTGTCGGCGTTCCGGTAAGCGGATTTTATTATGTTGAAACGTTTCCCCCCGTCGAAAAGTATTATTCCTGTTTTCGCCGTGATCGTCTTCATGATCTATGCCTGGACGATCGTTCATTTCCTTTGGGCGCTTCCATCTTTGTTTTATTATTTGAATCTGGGGGAGATCCTGGCTGTCCTTTCCTACCGGATTCTGGTTGACCTGGTGGAAAGTTTGGCAATGATAGGCGTTCTCCTGGTAGCGTCATTCGTTTTGCCACCCCGGATTCTTCGGGATGCGTTTATCGCACGCGGGGTGGCCGCGTCGGCCATCCTGATCGGGTCGGTCATGTTGTTCTGGGATCGTTTTACCGCCGTTGGACTGTCCCTGGCAAATTACGCGCCGCTCTGGTTGGTTGTCACTCTGGGGGCAACTCTTGGGCTTTCCTTCCTGGCAGCGAAAGTCCGTTTTTTGTCGGCGGGCCTGGAGTTTCTATCCGACCGCTTTATTGTGTTTTTGTATATTTTGATGCCGCTGACTGCGCTGGCGCTCGTTGACGTTTTGGTTCGGAATTTATGACAGGCCTGACATGTCTCCTTTAAACAGACGCGATTTTCTGAAAGTAGCTGCTTCCTTTTCGGCCAGCCTGGCTGTTTCCGGGCTGCGACCGGCGTTTGCCTCCGCCCCGAAAGCGGCCTTGGACAAACCCAATATCATCATTCTGCTGTTCGATGCCACTTCGGCGCGGAATTTGTCCTTGTATGGGTATGCACGCGAGACTACGCCCAATCTGGCGCGTTTTGCGGAACGGGCGACGGTCTATCATCGCCACTACGCGGCAGGCAGTTTCACCACACCGGGCACGGCTTCCATCCTAACGGGGCTTTATCCCTGGCGGCATCGGGCGCTCAACATGCGCGCCCCGGTGCGGCGCGAACTGGTCGGGCAGGATATTTTTGCACTGCTTGGCTCTGAATATTATCGGATTGCCTTTACGCAGAATATCTTTGCCGATGTGTTCCTGCGGCAGTTCCACAAGAGCGTGGATATCCATTTGCCGCTGACCAGTTTTGGCGTCAACGGCGGGCCGACCCTGTTCAGTGACCACCTGCCGTCTGACCCGCTGGTCGCCTCGTATGCGTTCGACTCCTCTCTCTATTCTGTGGAAGTCCCTACGGAGATATTCTTCAATTACCTGAATCTGGCCTTTCATCCGGAGATCGCCAAATATGGGTCTGCCAGCGATGAATATCCGTTGGGCATGCCTTACGATAGTTACAATTATTTTGAGAACCAGACTGTCTTCGATGGCGTGACTCAAACGATCCAGGGATTGGCGGGACAGTCCGCGCCGTTCTTTGCCTACCTCCATCTTTACTCGCCTCACCTGCCGTACGCGCCGCGCAAGGAGTTCGTGGATATCTTCCCTGAGATAGACGTCCCGCGCAAGCCCTATCATAAGTTGGTCGAGAATCGCCTGAACTACAAGACGCTTTCGGAATACCGGAAACAATATGATGAATTCATCGCCAACGTTGACTTCGAATTCGGCAGGCTGTATAACTCTTTGGAGCAGTCTGGGATTTTGAAGAACAGTTATCTCTTCGTAATGACCGATCACGGCGAGATGTTCGAGCGCGGCGAACACGGTCATCTGGGCGCACTGTTGTATGAGGCTGGCATCCATATCCCCTTGCTT
>JAKANW010000105.1 GCA_021823555.1 Chloroflexota bacterium | reverse complement strand
GGCCTGATAAGCGCACTCGTTATGGAAAGCGTGTCCCAGCTCGTGGGCCACGGTGCTGACCTGGTCGAACGAACCGTCAAAATTGCACAGGACGCGGCTTTCTTTGAGTCCCTGGATTTCGGTGCAATACGCGCCGCCGCGTTTGCCGTCGCGTTGTTCGGCGTCAATCCAGCGCTTGTCGAACGCGCGCTGGGCGAAGGCAGCCAGGTCGGGTGAGAACCTGTCGAAATTCTCCACGATGAAGTCGCGCGCCTGCTCAAAGGTGTAGGTGGTATCGGTCTTGCCCATCGGGGCAAAAACATCCCACCATGCCAGTTGTTCCTTGCCCAGTTTTTTGGCTTTGTCCTTGAAGTATTTGCGGAACATCGGGAAGGAGTCTTGCATGGCGGTCATCATGGCCGTCAGGGTGGCGCGGTCAATGCGGGCCGCGTCGAGGGAGGAATGCAGGGCATCTTCGCGTCCGCGCCGCTTGTTGAGCGCAATCGTTTCGCCTTTGACGCCGTTCATGCAGGCCACCAGCACTTCCTTGACGCTTTCCCAAGCTTTGTTTTCGGCTTCGTAGGCGCGGCGGCGAGTCTCAGCGTCGGGGTGCGAACGCAGGTTGATCAGGGCAGGCATGGGCAGTTTCTGGGTCTTGCCGTCCAGTTCAAAGTCCACGCTGAGCTGCGAGGTGACGGTGCCCTGTAGTTTGCCAAAAGCGTTTCCGCCGCTCAGGCTGAGTTCGGCGGCCAACGCTTCCTCAGGTTCGCTCATCAGATATTTGCTCTGGTCCGCGTTTTCCTTGATGATAAAGGCATGTTCCGCAGCTGTGGGATTCAAAGCAATAACCTGATCGAGCAGCGGGGCGAGCTTCCCCAGCCAGCCCTTGAAGCGGACAAAAATCTGTCGCACGGGCAGATACGCCTGATCGAATTCGGACTCGGCGCGCAGGGCCACTGCGTCGCGCGAGTTGGTATCCACATGGCAGGTGATATAAGGCGAGAGCGTGTAAGCCTGAGTCTGGATAGCGTTGAGGCGGTCCACCACTTCACCCAACAACGCGGCCAGTTGTTTGGCCGAAGTTTTGGGCGTTGTCTTGGAAATTTTCTTATCGAAAAAATCCTCCAGGTCAGCAATTTGTTTCTTGAAATCTTCAAAGGCAGCAGTAAATTCTTTGGATTCGAGCGAGGGATAGACATTGGTCATATCCCAGCGAGGGGCGGAGAGAGCCATGAGAGAACTCCTTTTGATGGGGTGGGCCAAGTATACCGTGATAGTGCGAATCAGCGAGTCAACGAATCAACGATTCAGTGGGATGGCGGATGAACGACTCGCCGAATCGCTGACTCGTTGAATCGCTCGCTTGCCTTTTCCTCCCAAAGCCTCTACAATACTATTGCAGCCGGAGGTTAACCTTATGAAACAAGACCGCTTCCTCATTTGGATATTGATCGGCATTGCCATATTGATCGTCCTGGCGCTTGGATTATTTTTTGCGCGCCAGGGTCAGCAGGACTATCGTACAGGCAACTCACCGGAAGACGTCGTGTTCAACTACGTGCTGGCCGTGACGAACAAGGATTACCAAAAGGCTTATGGTTATCTGGCCGACCTGGACAACAAGCCAACCTATGAGAAATTCCGTCAATCCTTTTTCAACGGCATGGTCAGTCCCAGCGGTGTAGGGGTGGATGTCGGGAGCGCAGAAATTGGCGGGGATATGGCCACAGTGGAGATGAGCTTGATCTATTCCCCGGAAGACCCCTTCTCATCCGGGTATAGAAACACGGACCACGCCCAACTTGTCCTTCAAAACGGCCAATGGAAGATCAATTCCATGCCCTATAACTTCTGGAACTACAACTGGTACCAGACTCCTCAGCCATAAAAGGAAACAACCATGAAAACCGTCCGGCGTTTATATTTTTACGCAGTCGCGCTGATCAGCCTGGAAGTGGTCCTGTGGGGACTGATTGGCCTGCTGCGCACAATTGTGGACCAAGCCGTAGTGGGCGGGGCAGATGCCCTGGCGCAGGCCCTGGCGCTCATCCTGGTCGGTGTGCCGATCTTCCTCTTCCATTGGCTGTGGACGCAACGCATGGCTGCACGCGACGATGAAGAGAGGACCTCCAGCCTGCGCGCCATGTTCTTCTACGCCGCGCTGATCGGGACTCTCGTACCTGTCGTTCAAAACCTGCTGGCGTTGGTCAACCGCCTCTTGCTCGGCGCAGCCAGATTATCTGCCGAGCGCGCCATCTTCGGCGGCAGCCAGACCTGGCCCGACAACCTGATCGCCATCGCCATGAACCTGTTGGTGGCGGCCTATTTCTGGAACATCCTGCGCGGCGAGTGGAAGAGCCTCTCCACCCCGGAGAACTTCGCCGAGGTCCGCCGCCTATATCGCTACTTGTGGGTGCTCTATAGTTTGCTGATGGCCGTCTTCGGCGCGCAGCAACTTTTGCGCTTTATTTTCTACATCCCAACCAATGTGCTGGGATTGGTCGGACGCGATACCTTTGTGAACGGACTGGCCTTGCTCGTGGTGGGCACGCCCATTTGGATCTACACCTGGCGCATCTGCCAGGACGCCCTGGCAGTTCCCGCGGAAAAAGAGTCGAATCTACGCCTCGGCGTACTCTACCTGCTGGCCCTCAGCGGCGTCATTACAGTACTGACGGCGGGCGGGAACCTGTTGGATATCGTGCTGCTCCGTTTGTTGGGAGAGCCGGGGACCTGGCAGGACTTCATTCAAAATATTGGCGGGCCTATTTCCATTGGCATGCCGCTGGGCGCTATTTGGGGATACTATGGCGGCTGGCTGAACCGTCACATTGAATCCGCAGCGGAAGGCCCCCAGCGCGACGCTTTAAAACGCCCCTATTTTTACATCTTATCGCTCGGCGGGCTGGTGACCACTTTCATCGGCGCAGCCTCCCTGTTGGCTCTGATCATTGACCTGTCCGTGGGAAACGACTTGGTTGGAGACCAGTTCTTACGCGCGCGCCAGGCCATGTCCATCGCGACTTTGCTGGTCGGCGTCCCGCTCTGGCTTTCAACCTGGTTTCGAATTAACAAACAAGCCGCCAGCGAGGGTCCCGCCGGAGAACATGCCCGCCGCTCCGTGGTGCGCAAGGCATATCTCTACCTGGTCCTGTTCGCGGCGGTGATCGGCGGAATGGCTTCCGCGGTGGCGCTCATCTTCCAGCTCCTGAGCGCCCTGCTGAATGGAACCACACAGGGCAATTTTCTGGCCGGCGTCTTGAATTCGCTGCAAATACTGGCTTTGTTTGTGGTTGTGTTGGTCTATCACTTGCTGGCCCTGCAACGAGACAATGCAACCACCGCCGGGGTACTGAGCGGCAAGCAGGCTGAGTTTACAACGCTGGTCTTTGACCCGGGCAACGGCCGCTTTGGGGAAATGATGCGAACGGCGCTGGCCAAGCAGGCGCCGCGTCTACCGGTGGTAATAGCCAACGCGACGATAAAGTTTGCCGGAGATCATCAGGCCAAAGTCGTGATCCTGCCCGGTTCCCTGGCCGTGGACCCGCCCGAAACGATCTCGGGCTGGCTCGGCCAATTTAACGGGAACAGGCTCATCGTCCCGGATGAAGCGGCGGGCTTGGTGTGGACAAATGACGCCGGGCAGGCCGCGCTGGTCGCGCGTCAATTGGCCGAGGGGCAGGAAATCCGCACGCATAAGCGCGGTTCGGCATGGATGATCGTGGTCTACGTCTTCGCGGCATTGTTTGCCCTGGAGTTGTTGTTTTCCCTGTTGGCGATGACAATCTCGTCATTGTTCAATTAATGATATACTTCGCATAATCCTATTATCTTCGAGGGTCAGGCATGAAAGTAACCGTTCTGCAAGAAAATCTAGCCCGCGGTTTGAGCACTGTATCCCGCGCTGTTTCGCCGCGCAGCACGCTCCCCGTCCTGTCCAACATCCTGATTGCTTCTGATGAAGGAAGATTGCGTCTTTCGGCCACGAACCTTGAACTGGGGATTACGTGTTGGATCTCTGCCCGCATTGAGGAGGAAGGTTCCACGACAGTGCCTTCCCGTACCTTTGGCGACCTGGTGAATGCCCTGCAAGGCGACCAGGTGCAACTGGCGCTCGACATCCAGACCCAAAGCCTGAACGTGCGCAGCGGCGCATCCAACAACGACATCAAGGGCATTGATGCGCAGGAGTTCCCCCCGCTTCCCGTTCCGGACCTGGAAGGCGCGGTGCAGTTAAACGTGGTGGACTTCAAGGAAATGATCCAGCAGGTGGCCTTTGCCGCTTCGACAGATGAAGCCCGCCCGGTGTTGATGGGTGTGCTGGTGAACGTGGATAAGGACCAGATCACTATGGCTGCCGCGGATGGTTTCCGCCTCTCGGTGCGCAAAACCACGCTCTCCAACCCTGTCCAGCAGCCGCTGACGGCCATCATCCCGGCGCGTGCCCTAAACGAACTGGCGCGCGTCTCCAGCGATGGCGAGGAGTCGATCTACATGGTGCTGCCAAAGGGACGCGGACAGGTTCTCTTCCGCGTGAAAGACGTGGAGGTTGTCTCGCAGTTGATTGACGGCACCTTCCCCGATTACCAGCAGATCATCCCGCGCTCGTATAAATCCCGCACGTTGATCTCCACGGCCTCCATGCTCAAGGCCTGTAAGCAGGCGGAAATCTTTGCCCGCGAAGGCTCGAACGTGGTGCGGCTGGATATCAAATCAGCCCAAAGCGACATGCAGCCCAGCGAAGTGGAAATCTCGGCCACCTCCGAAGAGACCGGCAAGAACGAGACCATTGTCGAGGCCACCGTGGATGGAGGCGGCATGTTGATCGCTTTCAACGTCAAGTTCCTGCGCGAGGCGCTGGAAGTTATCAAAACCCCCAACGTGGCGCTGGAGACATCCGGCCCGAACGCGCCGGGGGTGATCCGCCCGGTAGGCGATGACGGTTTCATCCAGGTCATCATGCCGATGCACCTGGGATAAGGGCTGATTGTTATTTCAAAATTGCGGCAGGTGAGTTCCACTTGCCGCTTTTGATTTAAAATAACCCACCTGCCGCAAAACGTCCCGCAGGTCTGGGCTGAGGGCAGGCGTTAATTACGGGAACCTGCGGGACAGTGCGTAACATCAGTTAAAATAAAAGGAATTTGTTAGCGAGAACGCCAATGACCCTGCCAAGCCCATCCTTCGACAATATCCTGCGAATCTATTTGACGCTCAACCAGTATCCGGTCCTGAGCAGCCGCATCCGCTCGCGGATGAGACGTGAACTGTTCAGCCGCGGCATCATCACAAAGGATAACTTTGAGGCCGAAGCGCGAAAAAAGGCTATTGAGTCACAGGAACGGGAGGGAGTCCACAACCCGCTGGTCGAGGAAAGCGCAGACATCTGGGAAACCCGCCTGAGACGGGTGCGGGATTCCCTGACCGATTTCTACTTCGCTTATAACCTGCCTTACGAGGATTTCGAGAACCTTGTCCGCCAACTGCTTACCGAGAGCGGCAGCGGGGAAACCGATTTCGTCTGGTTCAACCCTGAACTTGCGCCGCAGGATATGTTATTTGAACAGGCTGAGATCATCGAGTCCATGCCAGCCGAGGAACGCGAAAAGTACCAGGCGCGCCTGCAAGAGATCAAAGTCGTGCTGATCCGCACCATGATCAGCGACCACCTGAAATACATCAAGATAGCCCGTAAATGGTTCACCGTGGCCGACCTGAAAGAGATTCGCAGGCGCAAGATTGGCGGCGGCAAGGTAGGCGGCAAGGCAGCCGGGATGCTGCTGGCCCTGCGGATTCTCAAGGAGAACGCCCCCCAAGCAGTACGCGAAAGCTTCAAGGCGCCAGTTTCCTACTACCTCGGCTCAGATGTTTTCTACAACTTCATGTCCCTGAACGGACTGATGCACTGGAACGACCAGAAGTACAAATCCGAAGAGGAAATGCGGGCCGACTTTGCCATGATCCGGGCTGAGTTCTCAAAAGGAAAATTCCCGCCAGAAATCCTGGAAAGACTGGAGGAGATTATCCGGCAGGCTGGAAAGACACCCTTGATTGTCCGTTCATCCAGCCTGTTGGAGGATAACTTCGGTACATCCTTTGCAGGGAAATACGAAAGTGTCTTTTGTCCCAACCAGGGATCTCCTGAACAGAATCTCCTGGCTCTGACAGACGCCATCACCCGCGTCTACGCCAGCGCGCTGAATCCTGACGCCCTGCTGTACCGCAACATCAGGGGCCTGACCGATTACGATGAACGGATCGCCATCCTCATTCAATTCGTGGAAGGGGAACGGATGGGGCGTTACTACCTCCCGCACGCGGCGGGTGTTGCCTTCAGCCGCAACCTGTACCGCTGGTCGCCGCAGATCCGCCAGGAGGATGGCTTCCTGCGCCTCGTCTGGGGCCTGGGTACCCGCGCTGTGGACCCGGTAGCAGACGATTATCCACGCCTGGTGGCGCTCAGTCATCCACGCTTATACCCATCTTCCGACACCCGTTCCATTACCCACTACTCCCAGCAAAATGTGGACGCGCTTGACCTGGAAGCCAATCAATTCCGCAGTATTCCAGTCCGCGAGATCATCAACCCGCGTTACCCGCCTTTGCGTTGCATCATGCAAGTTGAGCAGGACGGATACCTGTCGCCTGTGCTCACCAGCATGGTCGCACCCGAAAAACTGATCATCACCTTCGATGGATTACTGGCGCGTACTCCCTTCCCAGCATACATCCGCGAGGCTCTGAACTTGCTTGAAGCCCATTATGGTTCGCCGGTGGATACTGAATTTACACTGGAAATCCTGAATCCACACACCCAGCATCCTGGCGTGCGTATTACCCTGTTGCAATGCCGCCCGCAAAGTCACATTCAGGACGCCGGCGAAACCCCACTGCCGCGCGACATCCCGGTGGAAGACATCGTCTTCTCCACTCAACGCATGGTCCCGCAGGGGGCTGTATGCGGCATTCGATACGTTTTATTTGTACCATCCGAGGGTTATTTCGATTTGCCCACGCAAGCCGAACGCGCTAAACTGGAGCGCGCCATCGGCCAGCTCAACGCGGCCATGAAAGATGAAACCTTCATTGCGGTCGGACCGGGGCGTTGGGGCACCTCCTCGCCCGATCTCGGCGTCCATGTTGCATACAGCGACATCTACAATGCCTGCGCCCTGGTTGAACTCTCCGGTGGAGCCATTGGCGCTTCCCCTGAGCCATCCTTCGGTACTCACTTTTTCCAGGATCTCATGGAGGCCAACATTTACCCTCTGGCCGTTTTTATTGATGATAAGGATGCCGTTTTCAACCGCGACTTTTTCTATGGTTCCCCCAACCAGCTCTCCAGGTTCATCGCAGCAGACAAACGCCTCCTGACGACCCTGCGCCTGGTCGCCGTTGAAGATTACCGTCCCGGCCATCACCTGGATCTCGTTATGGACGGCCAGCAGAGCCGCGCAGTGGCCTACCTGGCTCCAGACGAAGGATAAACTTACGACTGCAAAGAAATTAGGGCAAAATCTTATAAACTGTAAACCGCTGGTTATGGAACACAGGATCAAACTTTATCCCCTCGCAAGCGGAAAGGTCGCTGATTTGACCGTTGTCTCCCTGCTTTTCATTGATAGCTACGTAATCCCCTTTTGGAAGGTCCGAACAATTTTGAGTCATAAATGAATCTCGGTCGGTAAATAGCCGCAGGGCGCGCGGCTTGAAAAAAATGACCACGCTATTCGGGTCCGTCTTTCGGCGCAGAAAATTGTACATTTCCTCACTCACCGGGTCAAATGGCCCATTGATGACACGAGCGTTCTGCAAATTGACTCCTGCATTCCAGGCGGAAAGACCAAGGGAAAGCAAAATGACCAACGCCCACATTCCCATCACCAATTTTGAGAATTGTGGGGATGGAATCGCCGCCAGCAACCAGACAGCCCCCTGCGCGGCGAACAAAATCAGAATGGGCAATAGCGGGTACACAAATCGAATTCCCTGACGCTCTGGCCAGGAAATGAAC
>JAKANW010000104.1 GCA_021823555.1 Chloroflexota bacterium | reverse complement strand
AGGGTCTTTCACCCTCTAGTCATCGCCCATGCTGGGCGCACAACATGAAATCAGGGCAATCTCTTTGATTGCCCTGATTTTTTATCACGTATGGGCGGTGCGCCGCGGCGGCTCCCAGTGTGCCTCACCCAACAACTCTTGATTACAATTTTCGAGTGGTATAATCGCCCTGCAATTACTCCAGGCGAAAGCCTGACACTGAGGAAGCAATGAAACTCCACGAATACCAGTCAAAACAAATTTTTTCCAAGTACGGCATCCCCATCCCAAAGGGACGGGTAGCGGCTACCGCAAGCGAAGCAAGGCAGATCGCAGAAGAACTCGGTAGCCGCGTTGTTATTAAATCGCAGGTGTTGGTCGGCGGGCGCGGAAAAGCGGGTGGCGTAAAACTTGCCAAAGATCCGCAGGAAGCCGAACAGCTTGCGACTCACATCCTGGGCATGGAGATCAAAGGTCTTCCCGTGCGCAAGGTGCTGGTGGACGAAGCCGCCGCCATTGACCAGGAGATCTATTTCTCCATCACCAATGACCGCGCAGCCAGAAAACCCGTGATGATGGCCTCTGCTGCCGGCGGCGTCGAGATCGAAGAAGTCGCAGCCAAGACTCCCGAAAAGATCATCAAACTTCACATTGACCCCCTGCTGGGCCTGCGCGACTACCAGGCGCGCGACATTGCCGCCTCCATGGACCTGCCGCGTGAATACTGGAAGGACTTCGGCATAATCGCCAACGGTCTATGGAAAGCCTACAGCATGAACGATGCCACGCTGGCCGAGATCAACCCGCTGGTCATCACCAAGGACAAGCGCCTGGTGGCGCTGGATGGCAAGATGCTGATTGATGACAACGCCTTGTTCCGCCACACCGACCTGGCCGAGATGCGTGACATTGACGAAGAAGCTCCGGCTGAGACCGAAGCTCGCAAGTATGGCCTGTCCTTCATCAAACTGGATGGCAGTATTGGCTGCATGGTCAACGGCGCCGGCCTGGCCATGGCATCCATGGATATTATCAAGTTGTTCGGCGGCGAACCTGCCAACTTCCTGGATATCGGCGGTGGCGCGGGCGCGGAGAAAGTGGCCGCGGCCATGCGCATCATCCTGACCGATCCGAACGTAAAAGCCGTTTTGTTCAACATCTTCGGCGGCATCACCCGCTGTGACGAGGTCGCCCGTGGCATTCTGGCTGCCATGGCTGAAGTCAAGCCCAAAGTCCCCATGGTGGTCCGCCTGGTTGGCACCAACGCTGAAGAGGGCCGCCAGTTGCTGGCCGATGCAAAGATGATCACTGCTGAAACACTTGCCGACGCTGCCAAGAAAGCTGTCGCCGCCGCACAGGGAAAATAAAAATTCGCCCTGAGCGGAGCCGGTGGTCGAGTAGGTTGATGTCCATCAACCATATCGAGACCAGGCGAAGTCGAAGGGCCGCTTGCAAGAGCGCTTCGGCTTCACTCACTGCATTCGTTCCGCTCAGCGCATGGAGTTTACACATCATGAGCATACTTGTTGACAAGAATACCCGCCTGCTGGTGCAGGGCATCACAGGCACAGAAGGCCTCTTCCACACCACACAGATGGTTGCCTATGGCACCAACGTTGTGGCCGGTGTGACCCCCGGCAAAGGCGGTGAATGGGTGCTGGATGGCAAGGTACCGGTGTTCGATTCGATCAAACTGGCCGTGGACGCCACAGGCGCCAACGCCTCCATCATTTTCGTGCCTGCCCGTTTCGCTCCAGACGCCATGTTCGAAGCCGCGGATGCGGGCATTCCGCTCATTGTCTGCATCACCGAAGGTGTGGCCGTGCAGGACATGATGCGCGTCCGCAATTACCTCGACCAGAAAAAAGTACGCCTGGTCGGCCCGAACTGCCCGGGCCTGCTGACGCCTGACGAAGCCAAGGTCGGCATCATCCCCGGCGACATTGCCGTCTCCGGTAACGTGGGGGTCGTCTCGCGCTCCGGCACACTGACCTATGAAGTGCTCTATGCACTCAAACAGGTGGGCATGGGCGCTTCTACCTGCGTGGGCATCGGCGGCGATCCGATCAACGGCACTAACTTCATTGATGTGCTGGAAATGTTCGAACACGATCCCAAGACCGAGAAGGTTGTGATGATCGGCGAGATCGGCGGCACGGACGAGGAAAAGGCTGCCGAGTACATTTCCGCCAAGATGACCAAACCGGTGGTCTCCTTCATCGCCGGGCAGACCGCTCCTCCCGGAAAACGCATGGGACACGCGGGCGCTATCATCGAAGGCGGCGCAGGCACGGCGGCCGACAAGATCAAAGCCCTCGAAACCGCGGGCGTGCGCGTAGCGCGTCATCCCGAGGAAATCCCCTCCCTCATGAAGTAAGGGCGGCCCTGAGAGCTATCCAAAAAACGTCCCGAAGGTTTGAACAAGAACCAAGCTTGATTCGCAGGAACCTTCGGGACGGTGCGAAACATCGTTTAAATACGTAGAGCCGCCTCCAACAGGCGGCTCTACGTTATAATCCCTTCGGTTACTTATGCGAGTCGATGTATGTGACGGCCTCACCCACAGTCGTGATAGACTGGGCATCCTCATCCGAGATCTCAGCGCCGAACTGGTCTTCGAAAGCCATGATCAGTTCCACCAGGTCCAAAGAATCAGCCTCGAGGTCTTCGCGGAAGCGGGCCTCGGGCGTGATCTTCGCCGGGTCTGTGCCGAGTCTATCAATAACGATCTTCTTGATCTCTTCAAATGTATCCGACATCTGGTCCTCCTGAGTTGGGTCCATAGGTTATTTTAGCTGGCCTATTGTAATCCTTTCAATTGCACTGTCAAGCCAGCACTCATCCCTTTAGGGGATATTCAATACACAGGAACACTACCTTATGCCAAAAGTTGCGCCCATTACCGAACGAAAAGACGACCACATCAAGATCAACCTCGAAAAGGATGTCCGCTCCGCCCTGACCACCGGGCTGGAAAATTATCACTTCATCCACGAAGCCCTGCCCGAACTGGACCTCGAGCGCATCAACCCGAGCCTCAGCCTGTTCGGCAAACGGTTGGCCGCTCCCATCCTGGTCAGTTCCATGACCGGCGGGACAGCGGATGCCGGAACGATTAACATGCGCCTGGCCGAGGCCGCCCAGACGGTTGGACTCGCCATGGGCGTGGGCAGCCAGCGTACCGCTCTCGAACACCCCGAACAAGCTGCTACATTCCAGGTGCGCAAAGTCGCGCCGGATATTTTGCTGTTCGCCAATCTCGGCGCGGTGCAACTTAACTACGGCTATGGTGTGGACCAATGCCGCCGCGCCGTGGATATGATCCAGGCCGATGCGCTTTATCTGCACCTGAATCCCCTGCAGGAAGCCGTCCAGGCGGGCGGCGACACAAACTTCAAAGGGTTGGCGAGGAAAATAGAAACGATCTGTAAAAAACTGGATGCGCCCGTGATCGTGAAGGAAGTGGGATGGGGAATCTCAAAACGGACAGCAAAGATCCTGGCAAGCTGCGGCGTCTCTGCCATTGACGTGGCAGGCGCGGGCGGCACGAGTTGGTCACAGGTCGAGATGCACCGCGCCCCTGACGAATTCACGCGCCAGCTCGCCGCAACATTTGTCGGCTGGGGAATTCCAACCGCTGAATCCATTTTGAATGTCAGAAAGGCCGCGCCAGGAATGACGATCTTCGCCAGCGGCGGACTCCAAGACGGACTTGATATTGCCAAGTGTATCGCCTTGGGCGCCACCCTTGGCGGCATGGCGGGTCAATTCCTGAAAGCCGCTGCGATATCCACGGAGGATGCAGTGGCAATGATGAAGCTGACCCAGAGACAGATCGAAGTAACGATGTTCGCGGCTGGGGTTGAAAAGCTGGAAGGTTTGAAGGTTGGAAAGTTGGTGGAAAAATAAGCTGCGAACTGATTACCTTACAGAATGGTTTTTGGACGCAGAAAAACGCTGATTTTCGCTGATTCAAGAAGAAAAAGCTGCGTTTTCAGCGTGAATCAGCGTCCCGATTTTGAAAGTGTAGGTAATCAAAGCTGCGAATATGTCTGGCAGAACGACACTTGCGCTGGAGACTCTTCGCTGCACTCAGAGTAACACAAATTTATGTAGTGTCCCAATTTATTGGATACTGCCAGCTGTTAAACGTTTCCATGTCTTTTTCCTGAAAAAAGTAAAAATCAGCAACCCAAGCATGGCGCCCAAGTTATCGAAAAGGAGCACATCAGTCGGAGAGGGATGGCGTCCGGGCACAAAGGATTGATGGAACTCGTCAGTGGTGGAATAAGCCAATGCCATCAACCAGGCCAGCCATTGCCACCTCGAACGCAATCTCAAACCGCGCCAGTAGGTCACCGACAGCAGGGCATAGCCTATCGAATGCCCACCCTTCTTGATCAATTGGTCAGCCGATTGAAAATTGGGCAGCTCATTGCTGGCCCGGGAGGAAAAAGCAAAGATGATGCCCATCATCAAAAGAGACGGTCCCCACAGGCTAAGAAAGTTTTTCAATTTTGACATGGGCCGAATTGTACCGCAACCTTATGGACAAAACGAAAGGTTGTGGGTATGCTTGATACAAGTTTATTGAGGAGAACTATGAAACCCAACCGCAAATCCATTCCCTTGCAGATCGCCCTGATCGTAGTGCTGTTTGCCACCCTTGCCTGTAGAGTCTTTTCCGCCACACCCACCCCTTCCATGGACCTGCTCAGCACCATGGTCGCCTCCACACTGCAAGCCTATCAGGCGCAGGGAAGCCCCACGCTGCCGCCCACAACCGTCCCCCCGGTAAATGTTCCGGTCACGGTGATCTCACCGACGCTGCCTGCGCCGCTTCCCACTCCGACGACCGGCATCACCCTGCCCGCCGCAGCCCGTCTCCAATTTGCTACAGGTTCGACCAAAGTGGTCACCACCGGCACCCTTCAGGCAGGGCAGACCATCAGTTACGTTGTCAAGGCGCTAAAGGATCAGCCAGTGATTGCCACAGCCGATTCGCCTAACCAGGATTTGAAGCTGTCCATCTTTGGAGCGAACGGCGTCTTATTGCTGCCAACAGCCCAGGGATCGTCCAGTTGGCAGGGAACCCTGCCCTCCACCCAGGATTATTATTTCCAGATCACAGGCGGCGCCAGCACAGAGAATTTCACACTCAATGTGGTCATCGCCGCTCGCATCCAGTTTGACGCCGGTACAACCAGGACCATCCTCAAAGGCCAGACGGTCAATGGCTACGCGGTTACGTACGTAGCGTATGCTCAAAAAGGCCAGAAAATGAACCTGACCCTGAATGTGCCCGGCGATTCAGCCGCGCTCACCGTCTGGGGCTTCAGCGACGGACAGCCCTACGCCCGCGCCCAAACCGGCATCCAGGATTTCAGCCTGAACCTGCCCTCCACACAGGATTACATCATCGAAGTGGTCCCGCAGGCAGATCAAGTGGTGGACTACAGTCTGACGGTCAAGATCAAATAAGGTGACAGCCGCTCTTAAATGACTAACGTTACGCATCGTCCCGCAGGTTTGAAAAGACGGTTCAATTCGCTTGACCCAACACTTGGGTTGAGCTTGTCGAAACCTGCGGGACGTTCTGCGTAAGGCAAGTAATTAAAAGCGACCCCGCCAATACGCTCCTGACGGGGTCTGTTGCTTTACTTGGAAACCTAAATATTTTGGAGTGTAATCGTTACAGTTGTGGTGCCATCGCCCATGTCCACACCCTGCACAGCAATGGCCTTTCCACTTGGGTCGCCGTCGAAGACCATGCTGAACGTATTGCCAGATGTCACCGTCAAGAGTTTGCGCTCGGTCAATCCTTTTTTGCCAAGGGCGTCACGATAAAAAGCCATCGTATCATTGATGCTCATCTTGGTTGAAAGGACGACCGTATCCGTCGTCTGGATCGTGATCGAAGCATCTGTAGGCAGCGGGAATTGGGAGTTATTGGTCTGCTCGCCGCCGTTTTGCGGAGGAGCATCTGTCGGAGCAGGGCCTTGCGGTCCATTGTCATTGTTAACAGGCGGCACAGGCGATGGCATAGTAGATGATGGGGTGTCGCTGCCTCCCCCCATCACAGTTTGGCAGGCCAGGGAAGCCAGCACCAAAACGATCAAAGCCACAAGCCAGCGATATTTATTCATTCGTTGCTTTCCTTTCCAATAGAGGATAAATTACCGCTCAAGGATACAGTTCTCTCCCCACTACCCGCAATGGTACAATAATACTAACGTCTGCCCCACCAAATGGAATATCAACCAAACTGCATTGATGAGACAAAATGGCGCCGGGACGCATTCACAACGTAGCAACCATCTTAGCCGCGGGCGGGGCATTGGCCTGCGCCTGGTATGCGAGAAACATTGACCCTGTCTTTGTGGCCGGGGGTATTTTTATCGGCCTGGGGATCGGCCCAGACCTGGATGTGCATAAGGGAGACATCAACCTGTCCAATGTACGCCACCTGCCCTTCATCGGCCGCCCTCTGGCCGAAGCTTGGCGCTGGATTTGGCGGCCCTACGCCAGGCTGGTCCCGTTCCATCGCCACTGGACCAGTCACCTGCCACTCATCAGTACGACACTTCGACTGCTCTATCTCGGCTGGTGGATCGTTCCACTGCTCTGGTTTTTCCAATGGCCTCCTGCATGGACCTGGACGTACTTTGCGCTCGTATTTGCCGGTCTTTGCATCAGCGACGCGTTGCACTGGCTCATGGACGGAATGCCTGTACGCGTTTGGCGATAATATGGGAGAAGCGATGGATCAAATCAACGGAAAGGTTGCTCTGGTTACTGGCGGAGGCCGCGGGATCGGACGGACCATCGCACTGGCTTTGGCGGAGGCGGCTGTCTTCGTAGTGGTGACTGGCCGGGATGGGGCAAAACTGAACGAGACCCAAACAGCCATCACCGAGCATGGCGGCCGATCCATGTCACTCACTTGCGATGTTGCAGACAGCGCCTCCGTTGCATCGGCCTTCGGCCAAATCCGCGCCACAGTGGGGTCAGTGGATATCCTGGTCAATAACGCCGGAATTACTCACGGCGGCAAACTCCACCAGACCCCGGATGATATCTGGGAACAGATCATGCAGACGAATGTCAATGGGACGTTTTACTGCTGCAAAGCTGCCCTCCCCGATATGATCCGCAAACGCTGGGGGCGGATCGTGACCATTGCGTCCCTGATGGGAATGGTTGGCGCCCCTTTCTCGTCAGCTTACAGTACCTCGAAACACGCCCAACTCGGCCTCACCCGTTCGCTGGCGCCCGAAGTAGCGCGCTACAATATCACGGTCAACGCCATCTGTCCCGGCTGGGTGGAAACGGACATGCTCGATGAAGCCATCGCGTCCCTCGTCAAAGCTACGGGGCGGAGCGTCGAAGAAGCCCGCGCGGATCTACTAAAAATGAGCGGCCAGGCGCGCCCGATCACACCACAGGAGGTGGCCGCTGAAGTCCTGCGCCTGGCCGGCCTCGAAGACGCCGCGACGACGGGGCAGGCGATCACGCTTTTATAACGCACCGTCGTTGTGAAGGCAATCTCCGATGAAATCGGAAAGCGGAGAAAGGCGGGTGGGGAATCTGTTGTACCATATCTCCTATTCCCCTGAGGGCAAACTTGGGTTATATTAACCCAATCTTTTCAAGGCCTTAACTCAGGATTAATCATCCAGGCCAGCCTTAGGAGATAATTGAATTAATGGCATCGTCAACGCAGGAACCTCGGGTACACCCAACTGCCGGGAAACGCTCCTCTGCTCCGCGCCGCATTGATTGGACCGCTTATCTCTTCATTCTTCCTGCCTTCGTCATCCTGGCGGTCTTCCACATCTTCCCCGTCTTTTACGCCATCTTCATCAGCCTGAACAAAGGGCCAATCAACCACTTTGCCTTCGTGGGGCTGAACAATTATGCCCGCGCCCTCAGCGGCCCGGATTTTTGGGGCTCGCTGGTCACGACTTTTGTTTACACCTTGATGACCCTGCCCTTTACCATGATCCTGGGGTTGTTCTTTG